>DASXOI010000196.1:0-20122 GCA_036494375.1 Candidatus Udaeobacter sp. | reverse complement strand
ACGGGTCTGGCGAAAATTGAACCGAAGCGGCGACCGATAAAATACACACGCAACTCCGGCCGGCGTCGCTCGCGGGTGTAGGTGGAACGCGTTGTCCTCAACGCGTTGCGAGTCGCGGCCTGCCATCTGATATTCGCGCCTTCGGCGGCTACTTTGCCATCGCCTTGAGGACAAGACGATCCACCTTGTCGATTTTCATTCCGCATGCGATGAAATCGCCGATGCCGAAGACGAAAGCCAAATCGGAAACCGCAAACATATACGCTGTCGTCGGCTCGGATGAGGCTGAAGTGAAACACGTGGCCGCGGAGCTGGCGCAGAAACTGGTGCCCACCGACGCTGGTGATTTCGGTCTGGAAGTAATCGACGGCGTCGCAGATAACGCCGATCAAGCCGCCGGGCGGATTCGATCCGCAATCGAAGCGTTGCAAACCTTACCTTTCTTCGGCAGCACAAAAGTGGTCTGGTTGAAAAACGCGAATTTTCTCGGCGACGACGTAAAGGCTCGCTCGAACGCCGTGCAAACTACGCTGGAAGAATTGTCTGCGCTAATCGATGGCGGTGTTGGCGATGGTGTCACGCTTTTGATCAGCGCCACAGAAGTCGACAAGCGGCGTTCGTTTTACAAGACGTTGGTTAAACGCGCGGAGGTTCAAGTTTTCGACCGGCTCGATTCGGGTCGGGCTGGCTGGGAAGAACAGGCAACTGAAATCGTTCTGGGCCGCGCAGAAAAGCTAAAATTGGAATTCGATGAGCCGGCGCTTGAACTGTTTGTTTTGCTGACCGGAGGCGACACGCGACAGATCGATAACGAATTGGAAAAGATTGACACGTTTCTCGGGAAAGATCGCGCTGTGCGTGTCGAAGTTGTTCGTGAGTTGGTTCCACTCTCGCGTGCCGGAGTAATTTTCGAATTGAGCAACGCGCTGAGCGCCCGGGATCTGGAACTGGCGCTGACGCTCGTACGACGTTTGCTGGAGCAAGGTGAAAGCGCCGTGGGTATTTTGCTGGCCGCAATCCTGCCGACAATTCGCAATTTGTTACTGGCAAAAAACCTGATGGAGGAGCATGGGATTCGGCGTTCGCAGTCGCCGTTTCAATTCATTGCTGCAATGAACCGGTTGCCCGGCAAAGCAACGGAGCATTTGCCACGCAAGAAAGACGGCTCAATCAATGCCTACGGTCTGGCCATTGCTGCGCAGCACGCGAACCAGTTTGATAGCAGCGAATTAGTCGAGGCAATGCGCGCCTGTCTCGATGCAAACGTCAAACTCGTGACTACACAGCTCGATCACGAACTGATTCTGACGGAAGTCGTGGTGAAATTACTGGGCGACAAGGAGTGACGGTTTCCCAGCCGTCACATCTGAGGTCGCTCCTTGAATAGTTCACACAGTGCCTTCTTGTCGCCGTGCGACCGGCCCGATGTACGGAATGTCCCAGCGCACCCCGGTGAACGCTTTCACGGTGGCGACAATCCACACAACTAAAAACGCGATGTGAACGAGTGCCTGGATGATTCCCCAGAAGAAAACCAGAATTCCACCAATCGCCGGAATCGACCAAAGGATCATGAACAGGATTTTCGAGACGATGTTAAACAAAAGCCACGCGCCCCCGAAGATAATCGATTGCATCGCATAGAAACGCACAAAGCTGTCGTGCTTTTCGACAATGTAAAAAATAATCCCGCCAATTAATGGAATACAGGCGAGTGCCGCAGCCACGTTCGAGGGCAAACCGGTTGAGGTCGATTTTGGCCCGAACTCAGGGCCAGGACCCGATGCAGGCGGAGGTGGAATAGGCTCTTGATCGGGCATGATCTACATACACCGAATGCAAAATCTCTTGTCAAGCAATCTTGATTTAAGCGGGTGCCTTTTCGCTTTCGCCTCACAGCAAAACGCAATATCATGCGCTGCTAACCTCACATCCATGGACAAAGGATCTTCCTAGTCTGCACCGCGCTTTGCAAATTCGTGCGGGTATAGATCGCTACCGTGTGTTACTCGACGCCGGCGCGCTTGATCACGTAGGAGAGTCCGCGCGTAAGTGTTTATTCGGCGCAACGTGCGTTGTGATATCCGATCGGAATGTCGCGCAACTGTTCACCGATCGTGTCAAGAGCAGCCTCGTATCAGCAGGCTTTCGACCGACGCTGATAACAATTCCGGCGGGCGAGAAATCGAAGACGCTTCAGCAAACCGGCGCAATTTGCGATCAGATGACTGCGACGGGACTTAACCGGCAATCCTTTGTCGTAGGTCTTGGCGGGGGGATGATTGGCGATATTTCTGGATTCGTGGCAGCCATCTATCACCGCGGCATTCCGCATATCCAAATTCCAACAACGCTGCTGGCTATGGTAGACAGCTCGATCGGTGGCAAAACTGGCGTGGATACACGCGCCGGGAAAAATTTGATCGGCGCTTTCCATCAACCATCGCTGGTGATTGATGATCTCGACGTTTTGAAAACGCTGCCGCGTCGTCAATTCAATCAAGGCTTCGCCGAGATCATCAAGCACGCCATTATAGGCGATGCAGAAATGTTTCGGATACTGAAAGTAGCGCGAGCCTCAGGCTTGCACCGGGCAAGCGAGACGCACGCGCTACGATCACTCATCAAGCGCAATATCCAGATCAAATCCAGAATCGTCGCGAAAGACGAACGCGATCGGATCGGCGAACGCGCGCTCCTGAATTTTGGCCACACGGTTGGCCACGCGATCGAGCGTGCCGGAAATTACCGGAAATTCCTGCATGGCGAGGCAGTGAGCCTTGGAATTGTCGCCGCGTGCGCGATCTCAGTGAAACGAGCTGGTCTGCCGGCGGATCAGTGCGCCGCAATTATTGATCTCCTGGAACGATTCGGGCTACCAACGCGATTGCCACCTAAATTTCCGCGTAAGAAAATTTTCGAGGCAGTAAACTTCGACAAAAAATTCGAAAGCGGAAAAGTCCGGTTTGTCGTCACGCCACACATCGGCGTTGCTTATGTAGCGGACAATGTAACGCTCCAGGACATTCGCAAAGCAGTGGAGGCGCTGTAACCAAGGAGCGACGGCTTGGGCAGCCGTCGATTTCACGATGACGGCTGGGAAGCCGTCACTCCTTGAATGCGCACGGGACTAGAGAGCGCCGCTTCTTATGGTTGTCTTGCGCGCTTTCGAGTAATACTCCACGAGTCCATCCGCCACACTGTCGGCGTATTCGCGGAAGATACTCTTTCGTTCAACGCCATTGATATTGCGCGTGCCTTCGTAATCGCCGGCTTCAATACGCTCGAACACGTCTTTGCTGTTCATGACATACGGCTCGCAGTACACGACCGGGCAACGGTAAAGACGCGTGGCCAGCAAATTGCGCGCATACACGTAACCGCTTGTACCGACTTTGGTCGTGCTGTTAGTAGTTGGATACGCGTACGGCGGCAGACGAGTTTCGCGCGACATCGTCTGAGCGATTGTATCGGCGAGCGGCAACTCCTCGTCGTAAGCGCGACTCAGGAGTCGACGGACCATTTCGAAGCGTTGATCATCAAATTCCAGCTCCTCTGCCAGATACGAGCCGTTGACCAGCAGATGAAGATGATTCGTTTCGGTCAACAGCGGACTAGTTGGGTCGCCCCATCCTTCAGCGTTGAAATGCAAACACAGCACAAGGTCAGGATGCAGTTTGAAATTCACGAGTGCCGCACGACGCCGAATCTCACTGTACCGGTAGAACAAAATTTCGCTTTGCCAGCGAATGGTCTTCTCTTTCTCCGGATCAGTCGAATCAAGAACATCGGCGCGCGGTTGTGGCACCCCATTTCTAATGAGAATCTTCCTGGCCAGCTCGCGAAAATCATCCGGACGCTTCCCAGTTGTTGGCTCATCAGTACTTCGGACAAACGAAACTTTCGCACCGAGCTCGCGCAATCGCGTCGCCAACAATTGCGCCACGCGCAGCGTTAAATCGCCCTCCTGAACGGGCTTGCTGTCGCCGACTTGAAACCAACGCTCCTCCATTTTCGCCCAGCTGCCTCCGAGATGCCCGGGGTCGAGTGCGATTTTTAAACCCGACAGCGGATTGTTTGGTCCCGCAGATGGTAACGATTTGGCCGAGCGCCAGAGTCGCGGCACGGGTTTCAGCTCTTCGGTGCCATCGGCAAACCGCAGCGTGAAAAATTTCTGCGCGTCCCGGTTCACGAGGATCCGCGCGGTGTCGTCTTTTATCTCTATTAAATCGGGCGCGAACCCATGAGTGCCGTAGACATTATTGACCAGGTGCGCAAAGTCATCACGCGTGATTGTCTGCTGGTAATGTTCGAGGACATCCCATCTCGGCTTATTTCCAAGGACGCTAATGTTCTCCGCGGCTTGGAGACCTGCTGCAAGGATCGCTGCAAATAAGCATGTCGAAGCTCGGATGAAACGCGGTCGCGAGGTTACGGCATGCGAGGCGAATCGCTTTGCCGCGTCGGATCGGTGAACGCTTATATCGTTAAATCGCAATTCCGATGTAATTGTGTAACGATTCAACGAATCATACACGCATGTTAACGGTTCTTTTTCTTGGCGATATTGTTGGCCAGCCAGGTCGCGCCGCGGTAATTGCGCGCTTGCCGGATCTGAAGGCGAAATACGCGTTGGATTTCATCATCGTCAATGGCGAGAACGCCGCGGGTGGCCGCGGTATAACGAGCAAAATCACCATCGATCTTTTGCGCGCCGGCGTCTCAGTTATCACAAGCGGCGATCATATCTGGGACCAGAAAGAGATTCTTTGGTTCATTGACAGCGAACCGCGTTTGTTGCGCCCAGTAAATTACCCTAAGGGTACGCCGGGTAATGGATCGATCATCCTTGAAACGGCGAAGGGAAAAATCGGCGTCATCAATGTCCAGGCGCGCACATTCATGCAGCCGATCTTGGACAATCCATTTCGTGCAATCGAAGCAGCAGTTAAGAAAATGCGCAGCGAGACGCCGAATATTCTCGTTGACGCGCATGGGGAAACCACGAGCGAAAAAATTGCGCTTGGGCACTTTCTCGACGGCAAAGTATCCGCTGTCATCGGCACACACACTCACGTTCAGACAGCCGACGAGCAAATCTTCCCAGGCGGCACCGCTTTCTTATGCGACGCTGGAATGTGCGGACCTGTAAATTCCATCCTGGGACGCGCCGTGGACCCGATCCTGAATCGGTTTATTTCGAATCTGCCGACATCGTTTCCCGTAGCCGGAGGCGAAGTACGGCTGCACGGCGCCCTCGTTCAAATTGATGAGACGACCGGTCGTGCAATGAGCATTACGCGGGTGAATGAGCCTGCGCCGAATCCATCTGTCGCGTCGGAAAGCGAGCCAAAGAGGGATATCGAGAATTCGCCGTCACCGGAACAGACTTGAAACTGTTGAACTTACAGCCAACTATTCACGCCTCTAGGTTCGAATTGTCTAAAGACGTATCAACGTCTAATACAAATGTATGAATAGATCCTTTGCTTTTATTTTAATCACGTCTTTGGCCCTGTGCGGTTCGGAGATATCCTCGGCAGCAAAAAAAGAGAATACCGAAGCGAACAAAAAAAGTCCCGAAGCGAACAAACTGGCACGCGAGGGAGCTGAGGCCGCTAAAAAACAGGAATTCGACAAAGCGGTCGATCTCCTCAAGAAAGCTACTGCCATGGACCACAAATATAGCGACGAGCTGTCGGCAGTTTATCAACAACGCGCATATGCGGCTGCAAACGACCAGAAATACGGGGACGCCATCAACGATTACGACGAAGCGCTTAAACTTACTCCACAAGAAGCGCCGCGCATTCATGAACAACGTGCGGCGGTCGAAATGAAGATACAGGATTACGGAAAAGCGCTCGCCGATTATTCCGAGCTGATCAAACTGAAGCCGAACGAGATCAAGTACATCAATTATCGCGCGTACATTTACGAACTAAAAAACGATCTTCAAAATTCGATGGCCGACAACGAAAAGATCTTGAAGGCGGACCCAAACAATCAGGACGCGAAGGCGCGCAAGCAACGCCTTGAACAAAAGATTGCCGAACGGACGCCGCTTACTCCTCCACCGCGAACGCCCACGCCTTCGCCAGCAGGCAAAAAGAAGCCTTAAGAAAAGCGCTCTCGACGCCGGGCTCCACTGCGCCGGGTTGGACCTGGTAATTTAGGGCTCGGTCACTGCAGCGGCTTCTTCGCTTTCTTCATCGGTGCTGGGCGCTGTGAATTTTCTTTTCCGGCGATTCGCCGGCAAAGGCGCCAGGGTCATCGTGATATTGCGACCGGCTATCTTCGGGTCGGTTTCCACCTGGGACATGCTGGAAAGATCGTCGCGAACTTTCTGTACCAGATGAGTGCCAAGCTCTTGGTGCGCCATTTCGCGGCCGCGGAATTGCAACTGAACGCGGACCTTGTTTCCGCGATCCAGGAATTCTTCGGCGTGCCGGACTTTCGTCATGTAATCATGCTCGTCGATGTTCACGCGAAACTTGATTTCCTTCAGTTTGGAGCCGGACGGCTTCTTATCTTTCGAGTGTTTGGAGATGTCGTATCGGAACTTTCCGAAATCGACGATCTTGCACACAGGCGGATTCGCCGTCGGCGCGATTTCGACCAAATCCTGGCCGAGAGTTTGGGCTTTACGCAAGGCGTCGGTTAAGCGCATGACGCCGAGCTGTTCACCGGAGGACCCGACAATGACTCGGACTTCGCGAGCGCGAATCCGACCGTTTACACGAATTTGTGGTTGCAGATTAGATCAATTTCCTCGACGACGAAGCGGGAGTGCACCGCGCCGCCGTATTACATTTGTCGCAATTTCAGACGTCAGCATTCGCAAACGCCAAGGCACCCTTTCTTCACGACGGCTGCGATTTACCGCCACGAAGTGCTCGCATTAAACGTCGCAAGCAGAGAGAAGTTGTAAGCAACAATTCGGCACTGGCAAGATCAAACTCGTAACGATTACGTGTCGGTCTTCCGGAGATCACTTTGCCGGCGGGTCGCCAAAATGAGCTTTATGTGCTGCGTATGCAGCCGCGTCATCCAGCATTGAATCGATTGTCGCTGCCAACGGCTCGAGTTTGACCACTCCAGAAAAAATGGCGCGATCCCCGATCTCAGTATCAATCACGAATGCTGGCCGTTGCGCAATTTGTAACGTGCGGAATTCGGCCGTCGATGCTCGAACGCGCTTCTCAATCGCCTGCGATTTCGCGCGCTCGAGCAATTTGCCGGCTTCGATTCCGGCAGCTTCCGCCGCGATTTCAGCTATAACATTCCAGTCAGCGACGTTTTTGCCTTCCCGCAGCGCAGAGCGAGCAAGTGCGAGCCGGACGCGATCGTCAGTGAAACCAAAATCCTTTGCCGCTTCAGCTACGCAATTCGGCGCGAGCCACTCTGAAAGATTTGGATCGTACCACTCCGTGTTGAGCATGAATGGAGAACGCATCATCATTCCGCTGCGTCGATAAAACCATTGCTCCTGCTCGCGTGAAGTTGGCAAACCAGTGGGATCCATCAGCGCGACTTTCCACTGAAACTGAACGCGCCCGTCATAGCGTCTCTTCAACTCCGCCCACGTCGGCTCGGACCAGAAACACCAGCTCGAAACGACATCAAGATAATCTGTGACAGTGATGGTCATGCTTGAATGCTAGAAAGATTAAGAGAGTTACAAGGTTTAAAACTTACCAGGTTGAAGCATTCAACCAGCCATGTCTATGCTTGTCATGTTGAGTGAAGCGAAACATCCAGCTACTTCAATTCATTACGGGTGCTAGTTTGGCTGCGAGAAGACTGCAGACTTGTCCCGACAAATTGGGTTCGAAGTTGGTCGAAGTAGCTGGATTCCTCACTTCGCTCAGAATGACAACAATGTCGTTTTCATTTAAACCTCCAATGGTTAACGCATAGCGGCGGTTTCCGCATCTCACGCTTGAATCTCAATCACATCTTGCTTTTCCTCGCGCTGGTTTCGCCGCTGCTCGTTCTGGCTCGTGCGTGGCGGCCCAGCGCGCCCTATCGCGGCTGGCGGCTCGCCGCCGTCGTTGTGCTAACAGTTACCGCTGTTGCATGGCTTCTCTGGCCTGATGTCAGCGGGTATGTTGGCGGCGCGGCCTGGTTCCTTCTGCTGTTTCTGCCGACAATCGCGCTTCGAAAAATAACGCAGCTCGCTGCGCAAGGAGATTATGAATCGGCTGCAAGACTTGGGACTGCTATCCAAATTTTGCATCCCACTGCCGAACTGCGCGAGCAAGTCGGGTTATTTCGGAAGTTGAAATCTCACGCCACACATTCGCGTACGTTCCGTTCCGTTTCGCGCGATGACATGGCCACTTCTACTCGGCGCGGTCAGCTTCGAAGCGCGCCGGCGGTTTTCGTTTTGATCGTGGTCAATGTGCTTGCTTTCCTATACGAGATTTATGCTGGGGGCTGGAACGATCCAGACGTTTTGCATCGCATCGGCGCGGTCGAGTCAGACGCGGTTGTAGCGCAGGGCGAATACTGGCGGCTGTTCACAGCGCTTTTTCTACATGCTGGCTTTTTGCATCTCGGATTTAACCTTTTTGCTCTTTACGTTCTGGGTCCGCCACTCGAGCGCTCCATTGGCACGATACGATTTCTCGCGTGCTATCTAATTTCCGGGGTCGCCTCCAGCGCAGGGGTAGTTGCGTTAACGGAGATCGGGCTGGTTCAACCCGCCCAACTTATAGGCGCTTCAGGCTGCATCATGGGCGCGGTCGGTGCATGGGCGGGGCTCTTACTGCGACATCGTCATGCGCCATTCGCGAAACAACGTCTCGCAAACATCGGCCTGATCATCGCGATCCAAATTGCATTCGATCTTTCCACGCCGCAGGTCAGCATGGCGGCGCACATGTGCGGATTGGTCGCCGGGTTTTTTGTCGGACTCCTTCTCGCACCGCGCGCTGTAGCCGGGAGCGGTGACCCCGGCTGGAACTACTAGTATCCCAACTCTAAAATCCCGCGAGTGGAATGACCACTACTTGCCGTATGAACTTTTCTTGATTAACTGCGGCTCTGTCCCCGGGGTATTTGAATGGTAATTTCTGGAGGCTGCAATCTTTGGCGCCGGGGTCAACGCCCCCGGCTACAGTAGGTTCAAACACATGCCGACTTTTCAAACCTACAATGTCACGCCGATCCTGCCGGCAACGCTGGAGCCGCTACGGGAATTGAGCTTCAATCTCTGGTGGACATGGGAACCAGCGGCCCGCCGATTGTTCCGGGAACTCGACCCCGAGCTTTGGGATCAGACCAATCATAATCCGGTGCGCATGCTGCAGCTTTCTCGGCAATCACGCCTTGAAGAGCTCGCGCAGGACAAGAATTTTTTGCAGGAGCTCAAGCAGGTTTTCCACGATTTCGAGAAATACCTCGGACGTCAGGATACCTACGGGAAGACCGGACCCGGCGCCGCGATAAAAAATCCAATCGCCTACTTTTCCGCCGAGTTCGGTTTTCACGAATCCGTTCCAAATTACTCGGGCGGCCTCGGCATTTTGGCCGGCGATCATTGTAAATCGGCGAGCGATCTCGATCTGAATTTTGTTGCGATTGGTCTGCTCTATCGCCACGGCTATTTCCGGCAACAGATCGATAAGGACGGCATTCAGGCAGCAATTAACCTGAATCAAAATTTTTACCACCTCCCGATCCGCGAAGCTCGCCGGGGCGAAACGAAGCTTCTCATCTCGGTCCTCATTCTCGATCGAGAGGTTTTCGCCAGGGTGTGGGAATTGCGCGTCGGGCGCGTGAACGTCTATCTCCTCGACACCGACATTCCGGAGAACAACGCGGAGGACCGGCGCATCACCGCGGAGCTTTATGGCGGCGATCTCGAGATGCGCATGCGCCAGGAAATCATGCTCGGGATCGGCGGTGTCAAAGCTCTCACTGCGCTCGGGATCCAGCCGGACGTGTTCCACATGAACGAGGGGCACTCAGCCTTCCTCGCGCTCGAGCGAATTCGCCTGAACGTCGTCGAGAAGAAGCTGAATTTTTATTCGGCGCTGCAAGTCGTCGCAGCTGCGAATGTTTTTACCACGCATACGCCGGTTCCCGCCGGAAACGACTCCTTCTCGCGTGAGATGATGCAAAAATATTTCGGCAAATTCGCAAAGGAACTCAGCGTTCCATTCGAAGAGCTGTTCTCATTCGGTCACACGCGTCTCAACCCCGACGAGCCTTTCAGTATGACTATCCTGGCGTTGCGGCTCAGCAGGCACGCGAATGGCGTCAGCAAATTGCACGGCGAAGTGAGCCGGTCGCTGTGGAAAGATGTTTGGTCGGGTGTGCCGATGCACGAGGTGCCGATCACCAGTATCACCAATGGCGTGCACACCAAGACTTGGATGGCACCCGAATTTGCGGCGCTTTATCGCAAACATCTTGGCGATTGGGAGGAGCACCTGACTGAACCTGATTTTTGGCGCGGCGTCATCGATATCCCGGACGCGCAATTGTGGGAGACGCATCAACAACTCAAACGCCGCCTCATCGATTTCGTTCGCGACCGCGAACGCCAGCGCCGCGAACGACTGGGCGAATCGCCAGAGTCGATTCGCAGAGTTAATCGCATCCTTGATCCGGAAATTTTGACCGTCGGTTTCGCGCGGCGGTTTGCGACCTACAAGCGCGGCGCACTTTTATTCAGCGACAAGGAACGATTGAAGCGCCTGGCGAACGATGCTACGCGGCCGGTGCAATTCATTTTTGCAGGCAAAGCGCATCCGCGCGATGAAGCTGGCAAGGCGTTGATCCAGGAAGTATACAAATTCAGCCGCGAGTCAGGTCTGGAAACTCGGGTCATTTTCGTGGAGGACTATGACAGCTACATCGCGCGACGTCTCGTGCAAGGAGTTGACCTCTGGCTGAACCATCCGCTGCGCCCGCTGGAAGCAAGCGGCACCAGCGGAATGAAATCGGCACCGAACGGCGGGATCAATCTGAGCGTGCTCGATGGCTGGTGGCGGGAGGGTTTTAACGGCAGCAACGGATGGGCTATCGGCGGCGAGATCGACGACGGCAGTACGGAATTTCAAAACGAAGTGGACGCGAGCAGCCTTTATCAATTGCTCGAGAACCAGATCATTCCGCTTTATTACGCAAAACCGGACGGCAAACTTCCCCTCGCGTGGCTGCAATTAATGCGCGAATCAATTCGCAGCGTCACACCTGTGTTCAACACGCAGCGCATGGTGAAGGAATACACCGAACAACTTTATATCGGCGCCGCGCGAGCACACGAAAACCTCTCCGGAGACGGCTGCGGCGCCGCGACGCACCTCAGCCAATGGAAAACGCAGATGCGCAAAGACTGGTCGCAAGTGCAAGTGTCTGACGTCCAGTTAGGCAACAAAGATCGGCAAAGTATTTCGGTTGGCGAATCCTTGCAGATCAGCGCGCGCGTGCATCTGGGTGCACTTAATCCGCAGCATGTGCGCGTCGAAGCGTACCACGGCGAAGTGGACAACGGCGACCTTCGTAATCCGACCGCGACGGTGCTAAATCAAAGTCCCGACCAATCGGGAATCGGCGATGGCGATTACATTTACCAGGGCAGCATTCCCGCAACCGAAAGCGGCACCTACGGTTTCAGCGTGCGCGTTGTGCCTACGCATTTCTGTCTCATGCAAGCGCATGAACTGCGTTTGATCACCTGGTCCTAAAAATAACACAGCCATTTTGATCCTCGCGTTGAGTGAGATGTGTTAGCTGCCGGAAAGCTCGCTACGAGCTGATCACGAGCGCGCAGCTGATTTGGTCCACTTCGAGCTGTAAAACTTTACAATCGACAGCCAACACGTGACTCCGGTTTAATACAAAAGCCCGATGGTTCGCGTTGAAGACTGACAGTCGAATGAAACCTCTGTCGTGCGCCCTATCCATGGCTCGCAGCGATTTGTGATATGGCGCGTCGATCTAAATTGCTGATCCAGCCGCATGCTCCTGCTGCGCCAGATCGATATTGTCGCCTTCTTCCAGAAGCTCTTGCTCTCACACAGAAAAAAATGACTCCTGAAGCACTGGAGAAACTCGCCTGGTCGATGCACTCCAATGAGGCGCCGATTCCGGTAGATCTTCAGCAAGGCCACGCTCCTCCACCAATAGCTGTCACTTACTTCGGCCAATTTGTTGATCATGATCTGACTTTCGACTCTACGCCGCTGCGGGATGCTGGATCATGCGAGCCGATTTACACAGTCAATAATCGAACTCCTTGGTTGGATTTGGATCACTTATACGGCGATGGCCCGCGCTCCAGCCGTCATGCGCATCTTTATCAGCCGGATAATGCCTCGTTTCGTATCGGCGAGTCTGCTCCCGGCGAGGAACCTTTTGACATTCCATTTACGGACGATGGCAAACTGGCTCTTGTTGATAAGCGCAATGGGGAGAATGTGATGATTCGGCAAATCCACGCAATGTTTCTCAAGTTGCACAACGTTGCTGTGCGAGAACTGGCGAGGGATTTGCCGTCATGCGAACGGTTCGATCGCGCGCGAGAAAGGGTTCGCTGGCAATACCAGTGGTTAGTTCGTAGCTGGTATCTGCGGGAGATTTGCCATCCGGAGATCTATGAGGCGGTAATCGGGAAAGGTGATCGCCGAATCGATTGGGTGAAAGTTGGATTTGCAGTTCCAGTAGAGTTTTCGCTCGCAGCGATGCGTTTCGGTCACAGTATGGTTCGCGAGGAGTACCAGTTAAACAACACACCAGTCCAAAAGGGCGGAAGCGGTGTTATTCCCCTTGCAAGTCTTTTCGGCGCCAGCAACAGGGGCCCTCTTGATCGTCGATTGAAAATCGATTGGTCACTGCTTTCGACAGTTGGAGCAAAGTCGATCGACACGGCTTTAGTAGAACCTCTATTCGAATTGCCGGATGAACACATCGATCTGTATGTGCGCACGCCAATACCTCACCCTCCAAATGCCTTGCCTTTCCGGACGTTAGTACGTGGTGCTGCGGTGCGTCTTCCGACGGGACAACAAGTCAGAGATGCTCTCGGCGAAAGCACGATCGCGAAAACGCCGGGAGAGTACGAGCAAGTCGACCCATGGGCCCCCTTACATAGCGTAGGTCTAGCCGAGGAAACCCCGCTTTGGTATTACATACTGCTGGAGGCACAATTGGGTCCGGGTACAAGGATACCCAGCGCGACAAAAATAGGTGGAGTTGGAGCTACCTTGGGCCGGGTGGGAAGCAGACTTGTAGCAGAGGTAATCGAAGCGTCGCTGCAACTCGATCCCACCTCTTTTCTTCGACGAAACGGACCCGCGTGGACACCGCAGCCGTGGCCTGCGGCTGATGGCAAGACGATTGAAATCACATCATTAAGTGACGTGGCACGCGTCAGTGCAGTCTAACTCCGCCGGGCGGGCGCGTCTTAGTCCGATGAAGATGTTAGCCCGAGCCACGGCGGCCATGCGGCAATCCAAATATCGCTCGCGACTTCGGAATCGCCTCCCTTTGCCGATGGCAGCACTAGGACAACTAAATCTTGCCGCTTTCGATCCTCTGCATCATAGACCTTAAACTGAACACTTTTGGGGATCGCTTTCTTTTGTCCGTCGTTTGGCGGCTGGTTCGGCAACTCTTCGCCCTCCAGGTAAAACTCGCCTATGATTGCGAAGTGTCGCTTCGCCTCATTTGGATCATTACAAACGTCCTGGCGAATCGCGGCGTTTTTAGGATCCTTCATGAATCTCGCGAAGGCTTTAGTCGCCTCTTGCCGGTGGCTTATATTGTTCCAGCTTCTCATATTGACTCTCCTTTTGTTACTTGCCTGTTCTATCGGCCATCTGACGAGTGGCCTGTTGAAGATTTGCGACTGCCTGCTCGAATCTTGACGTTGCCCGAACTGCATCAAAACGCGGATCGAGTGTCATCGAACGGTAGTCAATCCAGCCAGCAGCTATCGCGCTTTCGAGCGCATTTAGCGAGGAGATCTCGTCATCGAGAGCTGCGTAATTAGCCGCAAGACTGTATAAGCGCGCCGGGTTATCAGGAGCGGTAGTTAGCTCCTTCTGGTCTAGCGTCCGTGCCTCATTCAGCAGTGCCTTTCCATCAGCCGTAACTATCATCGCGTGAATGAATCCTGTGGCGGACAGAAACCGAACTGAGCCGTGATAATCCACGCCACCCGCATGATCTCCCTTCATCAGTTCAGCGTAAAGTTGCTCCGCCCGACCAAAGTTGCGGCTAAAAAACTCGATCTGGGCGGCGATCATCAAAAGTTGTGGGTTACTTCTGTATTTTTCGCGAGCTTGTTCACAACGGGCCCGAGCTTTGTCGAACTCTCCACGAAATAGTTCAATTCTGCTCAGACCTATCGCGCTCACAGGCAGGTCCGGTTGAAAAATGGCAGCCGTGTTATATGCCTCCTCCGCCTTGTTGTACTCTCCCAAGTCAGTCCAGATGTCGCCAATGTTATCGGCATAAAAAGGCTGAGTCTCCCGTCGAGTCGCTTTTGCGTACCAAAACATCGACCAGTCCGCACGCCCGAGCACGTGGTACCCGTGTGCCAGGCGTGCACATGCGCGACTGTTCCCCGGCTCCAGTTCGTATGCGGTAAGGAAATCATCAAGAGATTCACGCGCTCGGCCACGGTAGAGAGAATTTCCCGCGCGCGCATCGTACCCTTCCGCCAGCATCGGCGCGATGCTTAGCGCCTTTGCGATCGCGCCATCTGCCTCCTTGAGCCACGGGCCATCTGCGTTCAGTAGCGACTTAAGCTGACAAGCAGTGGCTAACAGTGCATACGCGTAGGCATAATTCGTGTCCAGGCGAACCGCCGTCCGCAATGAGTCGATAGCACGGTCGAGATCAGCGAAATTGTGACGGAAGAAGAATTCTTTGCCACGCTCGTAATAGCTGCGAGCTGATGGGTCACTCGTTCCGCCCACTAAATCGGAATCAACTTCGTTTGCTGGCGGCCTATCGAGTGCTTCCGAGATTTGTTTCACGAGCACTTTGCCAATCTCGCCAGCCGACTCCGGATCACCTAGCCACCTGCTCACAACCTTCCCGCTAGCGGTGTCGATCACATGGATCGCGACTCGTTGCTTGCCTTCACGCCGCCTCACCGTACCGCTGATGACCATTCGAGCGGTCGCTGATTCGCCGATCTTCTTCCAATCTTCAGTGCTCCACGGATCAACGACTTGTGTCTTGCTGCTGGAAGCGCGAATTCCGTTCGTTTGCATCAACGCCGTGGTCAAAGCGCTCGTCGCTGCTTTGGCTGAATTTGAGCTCGTAGATAATTCATCCAGATCTTCGAACGGGGTTACGACGACTGAATGACGTGCGAGCTCAGCATTTTGGACAATTGAAGATAGACGGGAATTTGTAAAAACTGCGATTACACCAACCATGCCGAGAACAAAAGCCGCAGCGAGTGAGCCTGCTAATTTTGGATTGCGTTTTGACCACCGCCAGATGCGAACCGGCGGTGAGACGGGGCGGGCTATAATTGGCCGGCCTTCGAGCCAGCGCTCGAGGTCCTCGGCCAAATCATCGGCGAATCGATAGCGCGCCCGCGGTTCGCGCTCCAGACATTTCGAGCAAATTATTTCAAGGTCACGATCGAATCCCGGCAGAAGCGAACGCAATTTCGGCGCCGGTTTCTCGGATGCTTGCTGGATCACAGCCAGCGCGTGCTCGCCCAAAAATGGCGGACGCCCGGTGAAAAGATCGAACAAAATCGCGCCGAGACTGTAAATGTCGGCTGCCGGCGTAAGGTTAGCAGCCGATCGCTGCGCTTGCTCAGGCGCAATGTAACCGGGTGTGCCGAAGATTGTCAGCGTTCTGGTGAGATCACTTGAGATGTCTAACCATTTGGCGAGACCAAAATCGCTCACCAACGGTTCGCCGCGCCCGTCGAGCAAAACATTTCCCGGCTTAAGGTCACGATGCAGGATTCCTTGAAAATGCGCGTATTGCACGGCGCGTGCGACCTTCGCCATTAGCGCAACGCTGCGAAGCGATTCGTTGCGCAGCGCCGGAGCTAAATCCAGCAAACTGCCGCTAGTTGCGAATTTCATGCTGAAGAACGGCAGGCCTTCTTCGCTCTCACTTACCTCGTAGATCGGAAGAATATTCGGATGATCGAGGCTCGCTGCGGCTTCAGCTTCCCGGCGAAAACGAATGAGCGTTTCCTGCGAATCCGCTTGGTAACTCAGAATGCGTTTTAACGCGACAATGCGCCGCGAATGTCTTTGCCGCGCTCGATAAATGACGCCCATGCCGCCACGTCCGATTTCTTCCAAAATTTGATAATTGCCGATGCGCCAATCGGCATCACGCACATCGACTTCGTTCAACGCTTCATAGAGATTTTCCGCGTTCCCGGAGTTAGCGTCGAGGCAGCGATGGAGCAGACAATTCAAACAAAGGCCGCGGCCGATCTTTGATGCCGAGCCACATTGTTCGCATGGCGTGACATCACTCTCGATGCGCATGCAATCGGAGATGTTGTTCATGCCGCTCTTCGCTTTCCACCACTAATGCACACGAATAAGCTTCCCTCTCTTCCCCTCATTTGTGTCCATTTGTGTTAATTCATGGTTGGTTTCCACTTAGCCAGCCGCCAGCGCTGCGCAGAGGTAACGGAGCTCTTCGTCGACATCCTCCGGTTTCTCTACGGTTTGCGCTACTTCTGCGCGCAAAAGATCTCGGTAACGGACGCGCAATTCATGGACGATGCGTTTCACCGAAGCTTCGGGAACGCCTAGCGTCTTAGAAAGTTTCTGATAAGAAACATCCTGACGCTCCGCAGCCAGATAATCGCCGAGCACGTCAAAGACACGACGCCGGCCTCGCGCTTCGCATTCTTCGCCTAGCTGCCGAAGCGCGTGCTCAGCCGCGGTAGCCGCCCAGCGCACGTCGAAGATGCGTTCTGCTGGCCAATTCTCAGACTCCAGCTTGGGAATCGAAAAGTGCGATGGCGCCTCTGCCATCCACTCATCCCAGGAGACAAATTTCATGTCGCCGCCACGTTTATGCGCACGCTTCCGGATATTGTCGTTGGCCAGACAATTCTGGAGCGCCTTGAGCAGCAGCGATCGAAAGCGGCCCCGATTCGGATCAGCGCGTTTGAGAATATCGCCTTCAAGAACCATGAGAAAAAAATCCTGGGTCAGGTCTTGCGCATCGGGGACTGAGTGGCCATTCCGACAGATGAAAGCGAAGACTGGTCGCCAATACGTTTTGCAAAGCTCTGCAAGCGCGTTGCGCGCCATCTCTTCGTCGCCTTGCGAATCGCCGCACGCAAGAACTACGCTCCAGCGCGTGGTAGCGAATCGATCGGGGCGGCGCGGCACTTTGCCGACTGCTTCGGGGGTCACAGCGGCGCACGATATTATTTACGTAGTTGCTAGGCAAGTAAAAAGGCAAAGCGGATACGAAACGCATGACAAACACTCCATCATATTTCTCCAAAAGCTGTCGATTGAAGTTCGGGAAAGATTTTCAGCAGAGCCAAAGTTTTTCCTGAACAGGAAGTCCGGAAATTCTGCAGTGGATTACGTCCGAACGCCGGCGACAAGATCTTTTGTCGCCGGCGCTTTGAGGGACTTCGCTATCTAAGCTGAAACACTCCGCTGCCTACGACTCGGTTGTCTATCTCGATGTCCACGCGATACGTGCCCAATCCCAGCCCGCCCGAGTTCAGATTGTAGACGTATTGACAGCTATCAATTCTGAAGTTCGAACCCGCGTCAGCAGACATGCTGTAAGCAGACTCGTTGACATCTCCGGTCACCCCACCAGCCGTTCGAGTCACAGCGATGGTTGCTGGCGGCAAATCGCAAGTTCCAACACCACCCTGGCTCAAACTGAACTTCACAGGAACGACCCCGCGCCTGACTGTAAAAACACTTGTGCCATCAGCGTTGATTGGAGGCTGCACCTGCGCCGCATAAGCTGGAGTAGGTGTTGGGGTTGGTGTTGAGGTAGCTGTAGCTGTAGCTGTAGCTGTAGCTGTAGCTGTAGCTGTAGCTGTAGCTGTTGCTGTTGCTATAGCTGTTGCTGTAGCTGTTGCTGTTGCGGTCGCAGTAGCTGTTGCTGTAGAAGTTGCCGTTGCCGTTGGAGTCGGGGTAGGTGTAGGCGTGGATGTCGGCTCGATGGTATAGCGCAGGAGCATAACGTCGTTCTGTCCTACGGCATTGCCTTCGACAGACGCGAAGCTCCTCGACTCTCCGACGACGTACAGGTCGGTCCCGTCCGTGGCTGCGCCGTTGGCCTTGTCGTCAAGCGCCCCGCCGAACAGCGTCATGGACAGTGTTGCGCCCGTTGCGGGATCGATCTCAAGGACTACGGAATCGGCTGCGCCGGCACCCGAGCTCTGGGTATACCCGACCGCGAATAGCCGAGTGCCAATCCCAACGACCCCGGTCAAGACATCCGCGTTCGCCCCGCCGGAAGTCTGGCTCCAGATTAGGTTACCGGCCTCATCATATTTTTGGATCAGGAAGTCCCCGCTGTTGTCTGATGCGGAACCGACAGCGTAAATGTTACCGTCGAAGCCCGCGACGCCCATGAATTGTCCGCTCAGTGCGCCCTGCTGCCTCCAAACCACACTCAAGTCCGGAGCATGCTTCCAGATGACCGGAAAACCAGCCCTGCTGCCTACAGCGTAGATGTTGCCGTTGAGGCTCATTACACCCGATCCACCGGAACCGGTACCATTGTAAAAACAACCGTTAAAAGCATTTTCCTGCCCAGGGTCTGTGGCCTTTGCAAGGAAGTTCCCCGACGCATCGAACTTGGCGATGGCGTAGGCGAAGAAACTGCAAGGCTGTCCTCCACCCACTGCATAGATGAACGGCGAACCGCCCTCGAGTGCGGTAGTGGCACCATTAGACACTTCAAAGCCGGTGTAGGCAAAGAAGTGCGGCAACCCCAGCCAAATAGCACCTCCAGCAGCGACGCCATTCGAGCCATCGGGTGCGAACTTCGCAAGAATACTCTTAACTTCTTTGCCGCCTACATTGTCAGTAGTCAGCGAGTAATTCCAACCGTCCGCATAGACGCCCTCGTTCGTCGCGGCGATGCCGAAAAAGTCAGTGCCGAACCCATAAGACTTGGCCCAAATAGGAGACGGGCCAGACGGCAAGGCATATTCCAACACCAAAGCCGTATCACCAGGACTTTGAGTTTCCGGCTGGACATTTCCCGAGATATAGAGGTTGGCGCCACCGACTGCAATCGCAGTGCCCCGCTGATCGCCCGCGCCTCCGTAAAACGTGCTGCTGGCAAGCATTGGCGCGCTGTTAGGCGGCGGTTGGGGCGCTAACGTCAAGTCATCCAGCGGTACCGAAGGGATTCCAGCCGAATTGAAGCCATTTGCACTAATCGTTAAGGAAGTTATTCCCAACCCGGAGGATAAAGAATAAACTTGTGCAGGCTCTGTGCCGCCAAATAAGCCTTCCCCGACAACACCCACGGACGTGGCACCTGCGTAAGCAGTGGCGCTCCACTGCGCGACTAAATTGGAGGTTGTCTGGGCAATACGCGTGAAACTCAGACTCGACAATGGCGTGCTGAAGTTAAGGGTGTATGTGGCGCCGTTAGGCGCTCCTCCCGGGTTTTGCATAAGGAAATTATGTGGGGAGGACGCGGCCACCACTCCGCTCCCGTAAAAATCCTGGTCGGAAAAGATCTGAACAGAACCCGGGGTGACATTGCTCACGGTAATCCCAAATGAAGCCAGGTAGCTAGCAGCATCCACGGACCCGCTGCTTGCATCCACGCTGTCAAAGTTCAAGAGGATCTGCCCACATGCCTGTCCGGCCAGCAGCGTTCCCAGCATTACCGCTAGCAGGGTGCTCCAAAGAGTTCTGATTGTAGTAGATTTCATTATTGTCTGTTTTGTTTTCATAATTTTTCTTTTTTTCACTAGCCTTCTCCAAAGTTTTTGGGGCGAAGTTTGGAAAAAGTGAAGAAATCTTCCGAGAAACCACGGATTGCGCGGATGTCACAAATAAAGCAACTACCCGATTTTCAGAAGAAACACCTGGCTGAGGAGCACTAGCTGTTCGCAGCGAGCTCACGCGGGCACAAGTCTTTATGCGCCGTCCTCGCCTAAAATGCT
>DASXOI010000195.1:0-2072 GCA_036494375.1 Candidatus Udaeobacter sp. | reverse complement strand
CGCTTGAGCAATCGTGACCGCGCTCGCAACAAGCGCGACGACGGACAATTTTGTTTTCATGTTTTCGTTTCCCTTTCCTGTTGCTGAACCGTTTGCTTTTACAGTCTAACGTAGGCCGCCCGAAATGAGAAGCGTTTCCTCGGGTGATTCACTTAGAATCATCGGCAGTGAAGAACATCGCCGGAGCGAAACCGACGGGAACCATCCACTAACCCGGGTGCGGCATACAGTCCGCCAAAACCGCTGCCGATGATCACCACGCGAGGCTGATTATTCACTCAAGATCATTGGGCGTTCGGTGTTGGACATTGAGCGTTCGGCGTTTTCCAATCCGGGTTAACGATCTAACGTTTCAACGATTTAACGCGCTGTGGCCTTGCGCATAGGTGGACCAGCCTTCGCTGCCCGTGGAGCGGTGCGGCCAAGCCATTCCGCGAAACGGACAGAACCGAGTAGCGGGTTTTCACCGTCCGGGATCAGACTGCGCTTCTCAAGCGTCGTACCGAAGTAGCGGGCCTGCTCGTCCGCCACGACTGTGCGGGGATCGTGATGCGCCACGAGGTATTCGCGCACGAGCTCATCAAACGGGATAGCGTCTGGGCCTGCGATCTCAATGGTTCCATTCAACGGCTTGGCGACGGCGATTTTGGCCACGTTAGCGGCGAGGTCGTCCGAGAAAATAGGCTGAAACAACACCGAGGGCAGGTGAACGGCCTGCCCGATGGTCGCTTCATCAGCGATGCGTCCAACGAACTCAAAAAACTGCGTCGCGCGGACAATCGTGTAAGGAATCGGCGAAGCCTTGATCAATTTTTCCTGGGCCACCTTCGCGCGCAAGTATCCGCTTGCGGGAAGCCGTTCGCTGCCGACGATAGAGAGTGCAACGTGGTGGCCGACCCCCGTTTTCGCCTCCGCGGCGAGCACGTTGCGGGTGGAAGTTTCGAAGAATTCTAGTACGGCCTTGTCCTCGAACGAAGGGGAATTCGTGACGTCCACGACCACCTGCGCTCCAGTCAGTGCCTCAGTTAAACCTTCTCCGGTAATCGAATTGATACCATGCGAAGGAGATGCCGCAATAACTTCGTGGCCGCCTGCACGAAGGAGGTTCACTACTTTGCTTCCGATGAGGCCCGTGCCGCCTAGGATGACTATTTTCATATTCTTATTTTTGGTTTGAGATCTCGGTTTGTGCTTCGCTATCGAAACTGCCTTTCCGTCCTTGTTTACTCTTTTCGGTTCTCCAGCTTCCGCTCGATCCGAGGGTCAGGAACTAACCAGAGGAGCGCGACGAACACGTACAGTCCGGCGGCGATCCATGGACTCACAAAAGCGAGTGGGATAGCGGCGAAATAAAGCACAGCGGAGAGTTTACCCTTCCAATTCGGGCCAATAGCCCGCGCCACAAAGGAGTCGCGCCCTTCCTTGGCAACGATAGCCCGCTCGAGAATAAGATAGGCGATAGCTGCCATCAGCAGAACGAAACCATATACGGCGGTTGGAATGGCAGCTAGCCCGTTCTCGCCCATCCAACCCGTCGTAAAAGGAAAAAGGGACAACCAAAATAACAAATGCAGATTTGCCCAGAGAATTCCGCCGCTGACCTGTTCTGTGGCTTGGAAAAGATGATGGTGATTGTTCCAGTAAATGCCGATGTAGATAAAGCTCAGTACATAACTCAAAAGCACGGGTAGCAGTGGCTTCAATGCGGAAAGCTCGACCGTGTGAGGCACTTTCAGTTCCAGCACCATGATGGTGATGATGATGGCAAGGACACCGTCGCTGAATGCTTCTAGCCGGGTTGTTTTCATCCTGCTTCGCGTTGATCCGCTTCGCAGGATTGGGGATCATTCGTTGCGCGAAGCAGGATGCCCTCCGAAGCTTCAGCGAAGGAGGGCCAGTGTATTACGTGTATCTTATCGAGAGTCTTTGTATGCAAGGAGAGCGCTACGTGGGAATGACCACGGATCTCAAACAGCGTCTTCGAGAACACAATCAAGGAAATCTTCTCATACCACAAAGTTCAGCCCATGGAAGCTATCCTGCTTCGCGCTGATGCGCTTCGCAGGATTGGG
>DASXOI010000194.1:0-14444 GCA_036494375.1 Candidatus Udaeobacter sp. | reverse complement strand
GATTTTACTTCCTCAAGCCATTCGTCGAGAAACGCGATCTCCGCGCTTTTCGAGACCAGCTCCGGAAAGTTCGACTGTTGCAGAAAATCCATAATCGCTTCGCGACCGCGCTCAATTTCCGCTATGGCGTCGGCAAATTTTCCTTGAGCAAGAATGATAGAAGCTTTAGCGCGAGTATTCATCATGAGCACGTAGGGCCGAAACTGTTGCAGACTCCAGGAGAAATCCTCGCGATCCGTGTGGTCGTTGACGAAAGTAAAAAGGTCGAGATTCCTTTGCGTGTCGCGTACGACGCCTTCGAAATCATTAATCTGAAACAGGCTCAGGTATCGATGATAATATTGGATACCCTCCTGTTGCAGCTCTGCGCATTGCTCGGGGCTAAGCTCGTAAGCCTCGCCTTTTTGTTCCGAGCGGATCGCGCGCTTCCGATGATACTCCAGGAGCGATTCGCAATTGTGGGGACGCCGGCCATCGGGTCGTCCGGTGATTTCCATTTGCAACACGCCGAGATCCACGCGCAGCTGCAATTTTTCGCGACCGTCGAGCCCGGTGATTTTGCGCACTTTAACGGTGCCGCTCTCGTAGGGCCAATCCTTCAAAATGGTGTTGAGGTCCAAGCTCATCGTACGGAACATCCGATACTCAATGTTCGCTTGTCAATAACTTCGCGGTTGGGCAGCGATCAGCGCGAATGGATGGGGGCACAAATTTCCGCTAGTCACTACATAGTGCTGATTTAGCATTGCCTCGATGGAAGATTCTATTGACACGTTCATTCGCTTCCTCGCGATCGAACGTGGTCTTTCCGAAAATTATCAGCTTTCAACTCAAAGATCGCTAACCGAATTCGCGCAATGGTGCGCTGCGAAGAAAAACATCACTCACCCGCGAGGCGTGACTCTGCCAATGATGAGTGAATATCTTGCGGAGCGCAAACGCGCCGGTCTTTCAGCCTCTTCGATCAAGCTGGTTGTGGTGGCGCTTAAGATTTTTTTCCGGTTTTTCGCCGGCAAAGGAATCATCGAGCGTGATCCGGCCGAGGCATTGGCGCTGCCTCGGATAGAGCGCTATCTCCCCGAAACGCTGAATGAACTGCAAGTGGAGCAATTCCTCGAAAAAATCGACACCAAAGCCGTTCACGGTTTACGAGACCGGGCGATGATCGAGCTGCTTTACGCGAGCGGGCTGCGCATTTCTGAGCTGGCAAATGCGCGACTGGAAGATTTCAATTTCGAACAGCGTATCGTGCGGGTGACCGGTAAAGGAAACAAGACCCGTCTGGTGCCCGTTGGGCGAAAAGCATGCGAAGCCCTGGCAGCATATCTCTCTACCGAGCGACCAAAACTGGTTAAGCCGCGCACCAGCAGCGAAATTTTTCTCTCTGAACGAGGCACGAAATTAACCACAGCGCGGATTTGGCAGATCGTTAAAAAGCACGCGCAGCGCGCCGGATTGGAAAAGAACGTTTATCCTCATCTTCTGCGGCACAGCTTTGCAACGCATTTGCTGAGCAACGGCGCAGATCTTCGAATCATCCAGGAGATGCTCGGCCATGCGGACATATCGACGACTCAGGTCTATACTCACGTCGATCAACAACGGCTCAAGGCTGTGCATCGCCAATTTCATCCGCGCGCGTAGCGAATCAAATGAGCTGACGGGCGGATTTTGAGTCAGGATTTGTATTGAACGCCCATCGGCCATCGAGTATCCAGCATCCACTTCTCGTAAGGCAGCTAACTTTATGAAGCGAATTCTGTTCCTTTTGGTCGCGTTGGCTGTCGCTGCATTTGGCGGTTGGTACTACTGGCAATTTTCGCAACGATTTTCAAGCGCCACAGTGGCCGCGCTTCTGCCGCGCGAGACAATTTTTTTAGCGCAAGTCCCGGACTTCAATCGAGCTCGCGACGAATGGCAGCATTGCGACATTTATCAGCTGTACCGTGAGCCTGCGGTGCAGGATTTTTTGCGCAAACCGTTGGGCAACGTTCCAAAAACCGATGCGGTATCTCAAACGCTATCGGACATCGAACAACTCGCACCCAAGAACGCCTTCGTCGCGCTGACATCTATCGACAATAACAATCCAAAATTTGTCGGGGGCTTTCATTTTCGCGGCAGCCAGGAAGAAGCGGAACGCATTATTGGCAAATGGCGCTCGATGTTAATGGGTCAAAATTCGAACCTGAAGCGCGAGAAAGTGCAATATCAAGGCCACGAAATCGAGGTGATCAAAACGACTTCATTCACGATTGCGACCGCCTATGATTCTCCGTGGTTTTTCGTGACGACAGATGCGGCGGACATGCAGGCATTACTCGATCGTGCCGATCGCCGTTCGTCAGATTCAGATAACAGGCTCGACAAAGACGAAGCGTATCGTGCAGCAATTTCGCGTCGGCCGTCCAACGACGTTGCGTTCTTTTACCTGCAGCCAAAGACGTTTTCGCAACGGCTCGCGGCCTTGCGCGCTGCTGTCGGATCGACTCCGTCTCCCGGCGAGGGCACGATGCTCGAGAAAATGCGATGCATCACCGGGTCGATGCGATTCGAGAACGGAAAAATACACGACATGCTTTTCCTGGGCATGCCGAAGCTCGAACAGAATACCACGCTCACCCGCTCATCGCTGTCTCTCGGAACGAAGGAGACTTTCTTTTACCTCTCGATGCTGCTGAATCTCGGTGAAAGAATGGACACTCTCAATCAGGCGGCAGCCTTTGCGGGTACGAAGATTTTCCAGGCGCTTAGCGACAGTGGGATAACTGCCGCGGATTGGAAAGCGGCATTCGGCATCGAACTGGGATCATTGGCGAATTGGCCTTCAGGCGCGCATTGGCCGTCGCTTCTTGTCACCGTGCCGGTAACTGACGCGACCAAAGCACGGCAGATCGTGGAAACGCTTTTGAAGGCCGAGGAAAATGGTTCGTGGACAGCTACCGAGAAAGATGGCGTCCGATATTTTTCAAAGCAATCTGCTGCCAGTTTTGTCGCGATCACGCCTACAGTCGCTTTGTCTGATCGAATTCTAATCGCTGGTTTGGATCCCGCGTCGGTGGAAGACGCAATTAAGCGCGCACGAGGTAGCTCGTCTGAGCTTGCAGACTCTCAAACTTACAAGGGAGCCGACCGCCTGCTGCCGGCGCCCACGAACTTTTTTGCCTACATCGACATGGCGCAGTTGTATTCGCGGCTCGACGCTTCGCTGCGGCCGATGCTGTTAATGGCTGCGGCATTCGTCCCGGCCGTTGCTGGCTCGATCGATCCCACCAAACTCCCAGCGCCGGAAGTCATCACAAAACATCTGAGCCCTATTGTCTCTTCGCAGCGATATGACCGCGACGGATATATGGCTGAGTCAATCGGACCCATTACCTTGGACCAATTAGGAATAGGCGTTGCGATTTTTAGCAGTTTCGGGGCGGCGGCTGCGCGGCACGTTGGTTTAAGTGTCCCGGCCACAGTGCTTCCGCCAATTCCGAGTCCATCGCCAACGCCTTAGAGTAGCGAAATCCTGTGCCGATGCGTCTGGCTCGTGCTGTTGCAATAGCTGAGTAAACCCGCAGACTCGCGCTACCTAGGCGCCGGCTGTGCCATTCCGACGCGGCTTGAGTTTCCCTAACGAAAGCGAAAGAAAACTGCTGCAATTTCTCAAAAATCTGCTATCCTGCTGGCCCTATGGCTATTCTAAAGAAAAATGCATTCTCCCGTCGTGTTCCCGATCTGGTAACTGAGGAGTTGGTTGCTGTCCTCTCCAGGCGTTCGTCGTTCGAGTTCAAGCAGCTTTTCGACATCGTGCACGAGAATCTTCGGGCGCGAAATGCTGCCAGCGGCGGCGAGGAAATGCTCCGGTTGCGAGCCTACGAGAAGTTGCAAAATCTCGTCGCGCGCGGCGCCGTCAAAAAGAATGGCAAGAAATACAAGGGGTTGCCCGCGGCTCTGGCGCAGGCAATTGCACAGCAGAATGGTCATCTGGCCGGCGTAAAGTAAGCCGGTCTTTCAGGGCCGACCAAATTCTCGAATGCTGCGCGACTATTTGCCGATTCTCTTGCAAATCGTTGTGGTCGCTCTATTTGCTGGTTCAGCACTGCTCGTCAGCGTCATCGTAGGCAAACGCGGAAGACGCACACGAGCGAAAGACACGGCGTATGAATGCGGAATGATTCCGCAGGGCGAACGGCAGCCGCGCTTCAGCGTTAAGTTTTATGTCGTGGCAATGCTCTTCATCCTGTTCGACCTCGAGATAGTCTTTATGTATCCCTGGGCGGTCGTTTACCGCGACGCCATCAAGCAAGGCAGCGCGATCTTCTGGAGCATGCTTAGTTTTATTACGATCCTGATGGTTGGCTACGTGTACGCCCTCAAAAAAGGCGCGCTCGACTTCAGAACATAACGTCCCGAGCTTGCCTCGGCGACCTGCGATTCGTTAGATCCTACCGTGATGCACGTACTACAGCGATCCGCGGAGAATAACGCTGGAGTTATCGAGCACGTTTTGCCGCACGGCACGACGCCGGACGATGTGGAATTGAGCGTCGTCATCCCGGCGATGAACGAGGAAATCACGGTGGGGGAATTCATGGAGTGGTGCAAGGAAGGCATCGAGAGGGCGGGCGTGACCGCGCAAATTCTCATCGTCGACAGCTCGACTGACAACACGCCGAAGATTGTGCTTGAACACGGCGGCGAGGTTTTACGCGTTCCGAAACGGGGAGTCGGTAGCGCGTACTTGGACTCACTCCCGTACGTTCGCGGGAAATGGATTTTGATGGGCGACGCGGACTTAACTTACGATTTTCGCGAAATCGCTCCGTTCGTGGAGGAATTCCGGAAAGGCGCGGAGTTCATCATGGGCAGCCGGTTTCGAGGTAGCATCGAAAAAGATGCGATGCCGAAACTGCACCGGTATTTCGGCACGCCTCTCACGAACTGGATTCTGAACCGGATTTATCGCAGCAATTTCTCCGATATCCATTGCGGCATACGCGGCGTGACTCGTGAAGCGTTGGACAGAATCAACATCACGTCGCGAGGCTGGGAATACGCCAGCGAAATGGTGCTGAAGGCAGCGCGACTGAAACTCATCAATTCGGAAGTGCCGATCAAATTTTACAAGGATCGCGAAGGACGACTAAGCCATCATTTGCGCGTGGGCTGGCGATCGCCCTGGCTCGCGGGTTGGGTCAATCTGAAAGTGATGTTGGTTTACGCGGCGGATTCATTCCTCCTTAAGGCCGGCGCTGCGCTGTTGGTAATTGGGTTAGTGCTTTCTCTCGGTCTGGCAGCCGGGCCCGTGAGAATCGGCAGAATCGGCTTTAGCCTGTACTGGATGTTGCTCGGAGTGATGTGCGCGACTTTGGGCTATAGCTCAATTCAAATAGGCGTTCTTGCGCGCGTGATGCATGGATTGAAACCTCGATTCGTTGAACGGCTCCAAAAATTTATGACTTTCGATCGTGGGATGATCGCGTCAGCTGGTCTAAGCGTCGCAGGCCTGGTGCTTCTGGGGAATCTGACCTATCACTACTTGAAACACGGGTTACAGCTCGAAGTGATTTCCCACCCTGCTATTCTCGGTCTACTGCTCATTATCCTCGGATTCCAAACATTCGGCTTTACGCTGCTAATGGAAGTGGAAAAGCGCGTTATCTCAAGAGCCCGGCAGTGAGTCTGCGCGCGCATGAAAGTTATGGGCAGCACGGACTAACTCCGGTCGATCGCCTGGGAGTGTGGCTATCTCAGCGCGCGATACGCCGGAATCTGCCCAGCCGCAACGATCTGGAGGTGTTAGAACTCGGTTGCGGCTATCGCGCCACGCAGTTGGTCGCCTTGGAACCGAAACTAAAGCGAGGCATCGGAGTGGATTTTCAGATCGCGCCGGAGTTGCAAACGCTGCAGAAATTCACCTTCCATCAATGGCCGATCGAACGAACGTTGCCAAACCTCGAAAACGAAAGTGTGGACGTCGTCATGCTCATCTCGGTATTGGAACACCTGAGTGACCCGCAGTCTGTCATCCAATCTGCATGGCGTTTACTCAGACGCTCGGGATTGCTGTTGGTGAATGTCCCGACATGGAGTGGGAAGCGATTCCTCGAGTTGTCCGCATTCCGATTCGGATTCAGTTCTAAAGTAGAGATCGACGATCACAAAATGTATTACGATAAACGTGAGCTTTGGCCCATGCTGGTTCGCGCCGGGTTCAGGCCAAGTAAGATCCGATTGCGGTATTACAAGTTCGGTTTGAATCTGTTTGCATCTGCCAGGAAAGACAACGCCGACCAGCATAATTAGCGAACCTGGGCAGATCCTCGACTGGTCACCTTTCAGCCGGCATATGTTACTTCCTGTGCAGATCACTGAAGGCGACCAGGCGCCGAATCTTCTTCCGGTCACTCTGGTTCTCATGGTGATCCTTTGGTTCTTCACCATGACTGGCGGCGGAGACATTTTTGTTAAGGAAGTCCTCGGCGGCGCCTATGATTCGCAGGCGGAACACTTCTTGCGAGGCGATGTGGGGGTCGATGCAGCTGCGATCGCACATGAAACAATGAACGTGAATGGCAAAGCGCGGATGTACTTTGGCCCCTTCCCCGCCCTTCTTCGCATTCCGCTGAATTTCATCTATCCAGCCGGGCACGGGAAATGGTCGCGGATTTCAGGATTTTGCGCGGGAGTCATCGCACTGTTTGCGTTCGCCGGCTTGGTGAGAACTGTGTTGCGTTCATCCCCGCTTTCGTCGCTCGCGCGGAACTGGATCGGTAACACCTGCATGATCGGATTCGCGCTTGGCTCACCCTTGTTGTTGCTGCTGGGGAATCTCTCCATCTACGACGAAGCAATCATCTGGGGGTTCGCGTGGTCGCTCGCTGCGCTCTATTTTGCGTGCCGATCTCGAACAATTGAGGGCGCAGCGTTAACGCGGTCACTGCTTGCGTTTTCGTTTTGTGCGGGCGCGGCTCTACTTGCGCGAGCGACGTTCGGGGCGCCTTTCGTCCTGATTGCGCCACTACTTGCCATTCGTTTGTTCCACCGCCAACCCATCCGAAACATCACCGCGTTGCTTCTGCCACTCGGCGCTGCATTCGTTTTTTACCTGTTTCTTAGCTACGCAAGGTTCGGTGACTTCAGCGGGATGCCCATGAAGTATAACGTCAATCCGGTTCAACGCGATTTCGCGATAAAGCACGGACGCTTTCGAATCGAACGTGTACCTTACAGCTTTGCAGACTACTTCTTTTTGCGAAGTCCCAAACTGCAACGGGAGGCCCCGTTTTTAAAAGCGAACCGAATAGATTATCAGGATGAGAATCTTTATGTGATGCCTTTCACAGAGACGTACTCTTCGCTCTTGTGGTCTTCATCCTGGATTCTGCTCGGCGCTGTGATCGGCGTGGCAATGTTGCTGCGACCCGGAGGCTCTGGTGGCGTGGATCGCGCAATCGCCGCGATTTTTCTGCTTCAGGTTATCGTGATTCTGTCTTTCATGGGATTGTGCCAGCGTTACATCGCGGAGCTTTTTCCATTTCTAATCTTCGCTTTTCTGATCTTTCTGCGGGAGGGCAAAATTGCATTTCAGTTGCGCTATTTGTTTATCGCACTGGTTGTCGTCTCGGTGGTGATCAACTCGTTGACGACCGTTTCGTGGCTGGTGGAAGCCGACATGAACGTGCCAGCGGCAACGCGGGCGAAATGGAATCAGTTTCTAGGCAGACCTTCACGAAGTTAACAGGGGAACGGCAGCGCTGGACAAGCCGCTCCGGTCTTTTCATGTTGGCGTTTCGGAAATGATCATCACGCGTTCTCCATTGCGAATCTCGCTCGGCGGCGGCGGGACTGATCTGCCTTCGTACTATCGTAACCATGGCGGATTTCTAATAGCCGCGGCCATCGACAAGTACATTTACATCACTGTTCATCGCCGGTTTGTGGATGGTTTTTTGCTGAAGTACTCCCATCTCGAGGAGGTAGCCAGCATCGACGAAATCAAACACCCGATCATCAGAGAAGCGCTCAAGCTTGCGGGCGTACAGGAACGAAATCTGGAAATCGCAAGCATGGCCGATATCCCGGCTGGAACGGGGCTCGGCTCATCTGGCAGTTTCACAACCGCGCTGCTTAAAGCCCTGCACGCATTGCGAAAAAATCTGGTGCACCCGTCTGAATTGGCGGAGCAGGCCTGTTGCATCGAGATGGAAAAACTTCGCGAACCAATAGGTAAACAGGACCAATATATTTCGGCGTACGGCGGGATCACTTGTTTTGAATTTCTGCCGGATGGCAGCGTGCGAGCATCGCCGCTCAATATCTCTGAAGACACTTTGTTGGAGTTGGAAGATAATTTATTGCTGTTCTTTACAGGCTATGCGCGGTCAGCTTCGAAAATCTTGCAGGAACAACACGATAAAAGCACGCAATCTGACGAAGCGATGCTGGAGAACCTGCATTTCGTAAAAGAACTGGGGCGTCAGAGTCAGCGGGCGTTGGAAAACAATAATCTTCGCGAATTCGCGCGGCTGCTGGACGTTCATTGGCGGCGGAAAAAGGAGCGGTCAGCCGTGATGAGTAACGAGTTTATCGATGACTCTTATGACTCCGCGATGGCGAACGGTGCCTTGGGTGGAAAATTAATTGGCGCCGGTGGCGGCGGTTTTCTCATGTTCTACGCCGAAGATAAGGCGCGCCTGCGCGAGGCAATGCGCGAAAGAAGATTGACCGAAGTGCGTTTCCGATTCGAGCCCGAGGGCACAAAAATCCTCATTCAATGACGGCGCGAAGGAGCGACATCGAGTTGGCCGATTGGCCAGTGGCCATTCTCGCTGGTGGACTTGCCACGCGACTCCGGCCGGCAACTGACAAGGTCCCAAAGGCGTTGTTGAGCGTGGCTGGCGAACCATTTCTCGTTCATCAGTTGCGGCTCCTGCATTCCGCGGGGTTTCGTAAGATCGTACTATGTGTCGGCTATCTGGGTGAGCTAATCGAGGCTAAGTTTGGCGACGGAAAACGACTTGGATTGCAAATTGATTATTCGTCCGACGGGCCAACGCTCCTCGGAACTGGGGGTGCGCTCAAGCGGGCGATTTCGAAGCTCGGCGAACGATTTCTGGTAATTTACGGAGACTCATACATGCCGGTCGATTACGCCGCCGTGGTAGAAGCTTTCGTTGGGAGCGAAAAACCCGCTTTGATGGCGGTGTTCGAAAACGAAGGCCGCTGGGATGCGAGCAATGTTTGGTTCGCAGCGGGAAAAATCCATCGATATGAGAAGAAACAACGCATATCGGAGATGCGACACATCGATTATGGCATAAGCGTTCTCAACGCAGCGGTATTCGCTGACATTCCTGACAATATGCCATTTGATTTGGCCGATCTGTACTCGCGTCTCGTATCCGACAAACAAATGGCTGCCTACGAAGTGAAGCAACGGTTCTATGAGATCGGCTCGGCAGAAGGTCTTGCGGAACTTGACGCCCTGTTGCGCAATCAGACCGTTTCCGTTCCAGCATGAGCTATTCAAAGCAACATTTGCGCGAGACAACCGAAATCGTTGAGAAGCTTGACCCGACGCTTTGCGAAAAAGCTGTGGAATTGCTCGCAGCAGTGCGCGCGCGCGGAGGCCGGCTTTTTATTCTCGGCGTAGGAGGTAGCGCGGCGAACGCTTCCCATGCGGTGAACGATTTCCGCAAGCTTGCAGGGATTGAGGCGTACGCGCCTACCGATAATGTCTCGGAGTTGACGGCTCGCACGAACGATGACGGATGGCCCTCCGTTTTCGCCGAATGGCTTAAAGGAAGTCGACTCAACGGAAAAGACGCAATTCTTGTATTGTCAGTCGGTGGCGGCAGCGTCGAAAAAAATGTCAGCCCGAATTTGGTGAGCGCGCTGCAACTAGCGAAGGAACGAGGTAGTGCGGTCGTTGGAATCGTGGGCCGCGATGGAGGATACACCGCGCGGGTTGCCGACGTGGCGATCGTCATCCCGACAGTTAATCCTGCAAACGTCACGCCGCATACTGAAGCATTCCAAGCCGTGGTCTGGCATTTATGGATTTCTCATCCCACTCTCAAAGTCGCGGAGACGAAATGGGAAAGCATGAAGTAGCGCGACCCGCAGTTTTTCTAGATCGCGATGGAGTGATCAACCGGGTCGTGGTCCGCAACGGATTGCCTTATCCTCCATCGCACATCGAGGAGTTCGAGCTTTATGAGGATGTTTCCGACGGCTGTGCGCGGCTTAAGGCTGCGAGCTTTCTCCTGGTTGTGATTACCAATCAACCCGACGTGGGCCGCGGCACCCAAAGTCACGAAGCCGTTGAAGCGATGAATATGAAAATGCAATCGATGCTTTCATTACTTGATCGTATCGAGGTTTGTTATCACGCCGGTGAGTGTTACGGCCAACCGTGCGACTGCCGTAAGCCGCGACCAGGTCTGATCTTCCGCGCCGTTGCCGAGCTAAACATTGATTTGAAAAGAAGTTATGTCGTAGGCGATCGCTGGCGCGATGTCGATTGCGCGCGCGCCGCAGGTTGCTGCGCGATCTTCATCCAGCGTGGTTACAAAGAAGCCTTGCGCGACGCGCCTGATTTTACCGTTGCGAATTTCAACGAGGCTGTCAGTGCCATTCTCTGCGACGCGGGGTTCTGAGAACTGCTTGCATTTGGCGGCGGCGGATGAGTAGGCTGGAAGGGATGACTGAACGCTTGCTGGACCTGCCTGTGAAAGTCTTTGCGGACGGTGCCGACCTTCAGGGAATGGCCGAGCTTTCGCGCCAGCCCTACATCCATGGCCTGACAACAAATCCGACACTTATGCGAAAAGTCGGTCTGAGCGATTATGAAAGCTTTGCCAAGGCAGTCTTGAAAGAAGTGAAATCGAAACCGATCTCATTCGAAGTTTTCTCCGACGACTTTGCAGAGATGCGTCGGCAAGCGTTAAAAATCCACGAATGGCAGGACAACGTTTATGTTAAGATCCCAATCACCAACACCAATGGCGAATCCTCTGTTCCGTTGATCGAGGCGCTTGCTGGGAAGGGCGTGAAACTAAACATAACGGCGATGCTAACGCCGCGTCAGGTAACAGCTGTCACTGCTGCGCTGAACCCGAGCGTCCCATCGATCCTGTCAGTCTTCGCGGGACGAATCGCCGATACCGGGGTCGACCCATCGCCGATAATGAAAGAATCACTCAATATCGTGCGAGCTTTGCCGAACGCCGAGCTCCTCTGGGCAAGCGTCCGAGAGGTGCTTAACGTTTTCCAAGCTGCGGCCTGCGGTTGTCATATCGTTACTGTGCCGCACGAAATTCTGAAAAAACTCCTCGAACTCGAAGGCAGAGATCTCGACGAGCTCTCTCTCGATACCGTCCGGATGTTTCACCGGGACGCTGTCGCTGCCGGTTTCAAGCTCTGATGGAGGGGAGGCTAAATCGCTTCATCTGACTCTGATAACTGTACGTGCTGATGAATGCCAACGCGCCGAAACAACCTCAGAAGCTATTGAAAAACTGCTGGCGACTGGTTTGGAGTTCCACCTTTAGGCGGTCCCTCCCTGAAAGCCGCGTGAACGCGGAACTCCAAACTGTCGGGACATCTCACATTCTTCAACGGTCTTCCAGCAGGCGAGAGGTTTGGGTGGCAATTGGACTCGCTATGGCCGCGGCGCTCGCCTTTTACTTCTCCACAAATCCGACGCTGCACGATTTGGATTACACTGCCAAGATCGCTTCGGCATTTCTGCGCGGCGATCTCGGGCTTCGCGAAAAGCCACCCGAATGGCTCAACGAGATGATTCCATACGGCGGTCGATATTATTCCGCGTTTCCGCTGGGCGCCGTGTTGAGCATGATGCCGGTTGCACTGCTACAAAAAGTGTCACTGATCCACGATTTCCCCGCTCGGATACTGGCTGCGTTGATCGCTGGAGCTTGCGTTTATTTCTTCTTTCAACTGGCGAAAGCATTCGGATCCGACTATTCCAGTCTCAAACCAAAACGGCTCACTCGGCGAATCTTATTGGCGCTGTTCCCGGTATTTGGAACTTGGACGTGGTGTAACCTTGGGATGGGCGGTGCCTGGCAAATCGCTCTCGGCCTCGCATTATTGGGAGAGACCGCAGCTCTGTATTTCACATTGGTTCGACCATCGCCGTTCCTCGCGGGAGCGTTTTTCACTCTTGCTTTTGGAAATCGGACGGAGCTGCTCCTCACAGCACCTTTCTTCCTTTATCTTTTCTGGCGCGGCCCACCGTTTGTAGGGCAGGCGCCTCAACTGCTGGAAAAAGAGATCACGAGCGATTTCTCTACAACGTCTGAGTCATCAGCGTTAGCTCCAGATGCTCCGGACAAGACGGCCCTCCGGTGGAAAAACTTTAAGCAAGCGCTTCGTTTGAACAGCAAAACGGTCTTCGATTTTTTAACCCTGCCGGTAACATTGGCACTGCTGACTGGCGCTTATAATTTGGCCCGGTTTCATTCAGTGAGCGATTTTGGCTACCTTCATATCCCCGAAGTGCGCGACGAACCTTGGTACGAACACGGGCTGTTTTCGGTCCACTCGATTCCGTGGAACGTCAACACAATGATCTTCGCAGGTTTCATCGATGACCCCAACTTTCCGTTCCTTACTTTTCCGCCATTCGGGTGCTCCATTTTTCTCAGCAGTCCTCTCCTTTTCCTTCTGTTTAGGGCAGGCGGCAGGTACAGGATCATATCGTGGATTGCGATTGGGGTGATAACGTTCGTTCTCTGGTGCCACGGAAATCCGGGCGGCTGGCAATTCTCTTACCGCTACGCCATGATTCTCCTTCCGTGGATGTTCCTTTTGCTCACGGGCAACGGACCACCCAAAATAACCGTCACCGAAGTCTCACTTTTTGCCGTCTCCATCGCGATCAACGGAATAGCGGCATGGCTATTTCTCTGGACCGACACAATTCAACCGTAGCGACAACCATGTTTCTCGATGTCGGACGTGTTTGACGAAAAAAATCATGCGTTTACGATTTGCGCCTGTGTCTGCCACGTTGAAGACAAGTGCGAGTAGTGAATCGGTAATGACTTAGATATGCTGGCTCTGATTTATTTTGCGCTGGCCGCTTTGGTCGGGGATTTTATTTGCCGGCGTTTTTACCAATTTGAGTCGAGGGCACACCGGTATGCCGCAGCAATCCTCGTCGGCGTGGTGGTAAGCTCATGGTTCACGTATCTGGCGGGGCTGGCTTTCTTCTGGACGCCACAACCGCTTTTGTGGGCCAACCTGTTATTTTTTATAGCGGCGGTCGCGCTTCTGTCCTGGCCTAAATGGAAAGGCAGAATTCTTAAAACCACTTCGGGTGACGCTTATTACGAGCGATCGAATCTGTATCTCACGCGCCCCGAAGGATCAAGCATAGCTGATTGGCTGCTCATAGCTGGATACGTTGTCCTCGTATCATGGATGATGTTTGCCTCGTTCAATGCCGAGGGGGGTAAACTCCGGATCGCCAACCCTGAATACAGCGATTTTGGTCCGAACACTGCGTTAATCCAAAGCTTTGCCGTAGGACACAATTTTCCGACGGAGTATCCGCACTTCTCCGGAGATCGCATTCGTTATCACTTCTTGTTCTATTTCCAGGCGGGAAATCTCGAATTCCTCGGGTTAAATCCTGCATGGAGTTTGAATCTTCTCAGCATCAGCACGCTCGTGGCGATGCTCGTGATTGTCATGACCCTTGGGGAGGTGCTTTTCAATTCGCGCGCAGTCGGACGCCTTGGATCGCTGCTCTTTTTCTTTTTCGGATCGCTCTCTTACGTTCCGTTTCTTCAAAAACAAGCTTCAGTTCGCGCGGCACTTGAAGCGATCACACATCAACGAGACTATCTCCCAACAATCTTTCCGTATCGCGGTGACGCCTGGGGCACATGGTCTCAGGTGACCTATCTCAATCAGCGCCACTTCGCCACCGCGATTGGGATATTCCTTCTCGTTTTGCTCTTTCTCGTGATCCGCTACCGCGCGGTGGCAGCTAAACGGGCTGAAGCACGCGCTTCTGCTAAAACGACCATCGCTCAGCCGTACGAATCGCCAGACACTGGGAGCATGCCCGTTATTGTTAACCCAGACGCGGCTGACGCCGAAGAAGTTCGTCGTACCGGTGAGACCGAAAATGTGGGGGAACCGCAAGCCGAGATGCCTGCGCCAGACACTGGGAGTATGCCGATTATCACTGGTGCGACCGAAGACGTCCGGGAACCGCAGGCCGAGATACCTGCCGTGGCAGCAGTCATGGAACCGGCCCAGGAAACGAGCATAACGCGGGAGCCTTTTCTGGCTACTTTGCCACCGTTCATTTTCTCAGGCGCTCTGCTTGGGCTGTTGCCAATGTTCAACAGCGCCGTGTTTCTTGCAGCAGCGGCGGTTTTAGGGGTGTTGTTCCTTCTGTTCTCTCTGCGAGG
>DASXOI010000193.1:0-7938 GCA_036494375.1 Candidatus Udaeobacter sp. | reverse complement strand
TTCGCGACAGGATTCATTCATTACCTGCTCGATCGAAGCGTCTATCGAATGTCGGACCCGCGAGTGCGCGCGGCAGCGTCAGGCTTGATTGGCAATGTCACGAGACGTTCCCGAACGAAGAGCGTTTCGTCGTTCGCACTTGTTTTCTTCCTCGCGCTCGTCTTTGCTTCTTCGCTGCACGCGCAAATCGGAACTCCGGCGGCGCGACCACAGCCGCCAAAGGCGATCTTTACTCCGAAACCTGTTTACCGGCCTGAATGGGCGAAACAGGGACTCACAGGGAAAGGGGTTGTTTTGGTTACGATCGATCAACAGACGGGCAAAGTTACCGGAGCGCGAATGCTGGAGAGCACCGGAAACAAACAACTTGATGGCGCAGCGCTGGAAGCGTATTCGCAGTGGCGTTTCCAGCCGGGGACAGGGTCGCAGGTCAAGATTCCGATCGAATTTGCGAGTCGGCCAAAACCTCCGGCGCCTAAACGAACAGCGTCGCAGCCGGCAATTCTTTACCCGTTGTTGATTCTGCTTGGTTTCGGTGTGGCAGTAATTGCAATGCGTACACGAAGGAGAAAACCAAGATAATCGGTCCCTCGTCTCAGCCGAACACGGCGAGTATTTGTTAGGCCTGCAAAATGCGGTTTGCCGTTCGCCTTAGCATCTGTGTCTTACTCGCGACAACATCGCTGTGTAATGGTGTGGAGTTTTCACAAGTCCGTGATCTACCGGCGCTGAAATTGGGAGCGACTGATCTCGACGCTATCTTGCTTAAGACTCATGCCCTTATTGATGCGGCGAATGGTCCTGAAGATCTTGGTCGGGAGACGGTGAAGGTTAGTATTGATGGTCAGGACATCGAGATCCCGCACTTGTCGCTTGCGAGTAGCGTTGCATTTCCAAACGAAGTTTTCGGCTTCTCTTACATGTACACCCAAGCCGGTAAACCGATTTCGTCGGTCACGATTCAGTTGGGCGATTCGTTGCGCCACGTGTCGGTGAGCGGCGACTCTGCCGATAAAGTCGACGCATTATCAAAACTGCTCGAGCAGGATTTTCGTCGCTACGAAACTGTCGCTGGCGGCGTGAAATTCCGTCGTGTAATTGGCATATGTCTTTCGATGTTGTTTTTGACATCGCTCATGATCGGCGCCGCGTATTACTGGAACAATCGAAACCGGACCGCGTTGGGCATTCCGATTTGTTCCGCGCTCGGTTTCTTGCTCGTGTTGCTCGTGCCGTGGAACAGATTTCTTCCCGGCTTTGTGCTTTATCAGCGCCATTCACCCTTTTTTCTCGTTAGGCATGCGCCTGAGATCTTTGTTCTATCCGTTGTCGCCGCTCTTTTTGGAATTCCACTGTTCTATTTCCTATCAAGAAAGCAGCAGTAGCGATTTTGCTCGTGTCTTTTGATTTTACCAATCTCGCTGCTGTAGCCGCTTGCCTCGGCAAGCGTGTCGCTGTTCGAATGTCGTTATCGGATCAGCGCGCCAATCAGCGCCAGGACGCCGAACAACGTGATCAGCACCGCCATCACGCCTGATACGGAGGTCGGTAGTTCTGGGCAACGTTCGCGCAAGGCTTTCATCGCGCGTCGCTCCTGCCAATTCGCTACAATCAATCCGATCAGTCCAATGATGATCATCACGAGGCCAATCGCACGGGGGCTGAGCATCGTAGCTGTTTCACCCTGCTTCTCGCGCAGGTATTGAAAAAACTTTGCAATGACGAATCCGAACGAAATCAGCGAGAGCGCCGTTCGCACCCAGGCGATGCGCGTGCGTTCGTACGCGAGAAAGGTGCGTTCAAAGGCGAGTTGCACTCTGGGATCAGGTTGTGCGGGCGTTGGTTGCTGAACGGCTTCGTTATTCATAACCGCTGTTTTCCGGAAGACTGCTTAATCGAATTGTGCCGGCTGCCCTGTAGCAGCGAGAACTGAGCGCCACCAGCCGCCGGCGGGATCGAGTCGTTTCGTGTGCGTCGCGAGCAACTCGATCGGTACATGAATGAAGCGCTCGTGGCGAAAACCGATGACAACACCAGTCCTGCCTGCCATGGCGGCGTGAACCGCATGACGGGCGAACAGATCACACAGCAGTGCATCCTGAGAATTGGCTGGTCGGCTTCGGATCTGATAACTCGGATCGAAATAACGAATCACGACTGAGATGCTTTCGGTTTTGAAGTAGGACTTTATTTTCTCACAAAGAAACGGCCCGATGTCCTGAAGTTTTAAATTACCTGACGCATCGCGGTCACTCGCCTCCGCGCCGAGCAGATCCTGACCTGCTCCTTCCGCGACAGCGATCACAGCATGAGATTTGTTCACCATTCGTTGCTTCAACGCGGCTAAAAAACTCTCGAGCTTGAAGGGCACCTCGGGGATGAGCGCAAAGTTCACATCCTGACTGGCGACTGCTGCCCCGGCAGTGACGAATCCGGCGTGGCGCCCCATTAATTTTACCAGGCCGATACCTCCGGACACGCTACGCGCCTCCGTGTGCGCGCAATCGAGCACCCGTTTTGCTTCTTCAACGGCGCTGAAAAACCCGAACGTGCGCGAGACGAAGCCGACATCGTTGTCGATTGTCTTTGGTACACCGACAACACCGAGTGCATGACCGCGCTTCCGCGCTTCTTGATAGAGAGCGTGTGCGCCGCGCTGGGTTCCGTCACCGCCCACGGTGAAAAGAATGTTCACGTCGCGTGCAATGAGATTGTCCACCGCTCTGCGGATATCGACGGGGCCGCGTGACGCGCCAAGGACCGTGCCGCCATCTTGATGGATGTTATCAACGAATGCAGGCGTGACCTTCACTGGCTCAACTCCGCACTCCGGATCGAGGCCGCTGTAGCCGCCACGAAAACCGAGCACCTCCGCGACGCCGTAGCCGTAATGCAATTCGAGAAAGAGCGAGCGAATAACGTTGTTCAGGCCCGGACACAAGCCACCACACGTAACGATCCCCGCGCGCGTCTGCTTCGCATCGAAAAATAATTTCGCTCGCGGGCCTGCCAGCTCGAACAAAATCCCTGGATCGGCGCCGACCTCAATTCGCTCCGGGATTCGGACTTCATCGCTGGTCGTGTGACTTTTCGTGGAGGCGAAGCGCGCATCGCCGAGTGTTGGCGTGTTCATCGGAAAAGTCTGTTTGCCTGCGCCAGTCTACCGGACATTGATTTTTACTCTACTACGCAGCGAGTTGCGCCCGCATTTCGGCAGCGTATTGGTCCGCGTTCAGGCCGGCCAGAAGATGGCAAACATTGTTTGGGAGTTTTACTACAGCGGCGACGCCTTCGGTTTTGAGCGCGCTTTCGCTGATTTGCTTTTCGTCGCGTAGAACAACGCGTAGTCGTGTCTCTGCACATGCATCGACGCGTACGATGTTGCCCTTCCCGCCGAGCGCCGCGACATAGACTGCGGCTTTGCGCGTGGCGTCCGGATCCCGGAGCCTGGGCTCGAGGCCGGGAGGGGGAGCTGGTGCCTTGACCGGCGATTCCAGCTCAATTTCGTCTGCCTCGGGACCAGCAGTTTTTAGGTAATCCTGCATCTCGGTTTTTAGATTTTCGCTGCGCGTTCCGAATATCGCCTGCATTCCGTCGCCAACCACGACCACTCCGGTTGCGCCGAGGCCTTTGAGTTTATCAACACTGGCCTTCGTGACATCCGCCAGCTTGACTCGCAGGCGTGTGATGCATGCATCGAGGTTTATAATGTTCGAGCGACCGCCGAAAGCGCGGACGAGCTGCAGCGCGAACTGATCACCGGCTGCCTCGCGCGGGCTGACTTCAGTTTCCTCCTGAACTTCGCGGCCCGGCGTCATCAGGTTGAATTTGCGAATGGCGAAGGAGAAAACGCCGTAATAAACAGCCGCCCAGATCGGACCGATGGCGAACAGCCAGAGCGCGCGCTGTGATTTCGGGAACAGCACGACGTAATCGATGAGTCCGTGCGAGAACGTGAAGCCGTGTTTGATGTGCAGCGCGATGCAGACGAAGTAAGCAGCTCCTGCGAGCAATGCATGGATTGCGTAGAGCAGCGGCGCAACAAAGAGAAATGCAAACTCGATCGGTTCAGTGATGCCGGTGAGAAACGCCGTCAGCGCCGCGGAAACCATGATGCCGCCGACTTTGGCGCGATTTTCCTTCCGCGCGGCGTGCCACATCGCGAATGCCGCTGCCGGCAGTCCCCACATTTTAAACAGATAACCACCCGTCATGTTGCCCGCGGTCGGATCGCCGGAAATGAATCGCGCGATTTCGCCATGAACCACGTTGCCAGTGGCAGGATCGGTATAATCACCGGCTTCGAAAAAGAATGGAACATTCCAGACGTGGTGAAGCCCAAACGGGATGAGCGCACGTTCGACAATGCCATATATCGTGAAGGCGAGCGCGGGCCGCTCGTGTACTGCCCAATTCGAGAATGCTTTGATCGCGGCGCCGATTGGCGGCCAGATGAAACTGAGCAGCACGCCGGCCCCGATGACTGCGAAGGCGGTAATAATCGGTACAGAACGTTTACCGGCAAAAAACCCGAGATAGCTCGGAAGCTGTATTCGATAGAACCGATTGAAAGCCGCGGCGGCGATGAGGCCAACGATGATGCCGCCGAATACTCCGGTCTCGATCGACTGAATCCCCATGATCGCCGTCGTCTCGATTCCGCGGAGTTTCGCGCAGACGCCCATCGCGGCGAGAAAGACAACAAAGCCCACTGTGCCGGCGAGCGCGGCGACGCCGTCGTTATCGGTCAGACCAATGGCGACGCCGATGGCGAAGAGCAATGGCAGATTGGCAAAGATCGCATTGCCCGATGCCGCCATGATTTGCGACACGATTTCTGGGAGCCACGGGAAGTTGGCGCTGCCGACGCCGAGCAGGATGCCGGCGACCGGCAACACCGAAACCGGTAGCATCATGCACTTGCCGACTCTTTGCAGAAGCGAGAAGGCGTTTTTGAACGACGGCATCTTCATATCACGACTTGTTAGGCTCACCAATCAATGCGCGCACTTCCGCAGCGGATTCGGCGGCGAGGGCTTTTTGCGCAAGCTCGCGACATTCATCGAGACGCAGTTTGCGAATCTGTCCTTTGATCGCGGGAATCGCAGGAAGACTGACGCTCAATTCATCCACGCCGAGGCCGATCAAAATCGGCACGCCATGCACATCGCTGGCGATACCGCCGCAAACCGCGACCGGTCGATTCGCAGCATGACCGCCGCGCACGGTGTAGTTAATTAGATGCAACACGCCGGGACTAAGGCCATCGATGCGCGGCGCGAGCTTCGGATGACCGCGGTCCATCGCCAGTGTGTATTGCGTGAGGTCGTTAGTCCCGATGGAGAAGAACTCCGCTTCATCCGCGAACTGCGCCGCCATCACAGCAGTCACCGGAACTTCCACCATGATGCCGGCGGGAATTGGCGCGATGCCGAGCCGCTGCGATTCTTCCGCGAGGATGGCTTTCACGTCGCGAATTTCCTGCAGCGATGAAATCATCGGGAACATCACGCTCACGCGACCGAAGGATGATGCGCGAAGAATGGCGCGCAACTGACTGCGCATGATCTCGGGACGATCGAGCGCGACGCGCACCCCGCGTTCGCCCAGAAATGGATTGTCTTCTTTCGGAATCGGCAGATAAGCGAGTGGTTTGTCACCGCCGACGTCGAGCGTGCGAATGACAAGCGGATGCTCTTTGCCAATGGCCTGCGCGATCGCTTTATAAGCTTCGAACTGTTCGTCTTCGCTCGGCGGTGTGGTTCGTTCCATGAAAAGAAATTCCGAGCGCAGCAGGCCGACGCCTTCGCCGCCGAGAATCGAAACCTGGGTCGCTTCCTTCAGTCCGCCGATGTTTGCGACCACTTCAATGCGTTTGCCGTCGAGCGTGACCGCCGGTTCGTGCGCGTGCGCCAGATCTTCCTTGCGCTGTTTCTCAGATCGCTCCTGCGTGCCGCGAATGTGCGAAATTTCTTGCGGAGGCGGATTCAATCGCAACGTGCCTTTGCCGCCATCGAGCACAACGCTCGTGCCATTCGAAATTTCGAGCGCAGCCGGTTCGACCCCGGCGAGAGCAGGAATGCCTAACGAACGCGCAAGAATCGCACCGTGCGAAGTGGCGCCGCCGCGCGTGGTGGCAAATCCCATGACGCGCGTGCGATCCAGCGCGGCCGTGTCCGAGGGCGTGAGATCTTCGGCGATGAGAATTGTGTTGGGCGGATAGTCCGGCGCCTTTGCTTCCTCGCCGGTGAGAATCCCAAGCACGCGTAGACCGGCATCGCGCAGATCGTTTGCGCGTTGTGCGAGCAAAGGATTAGGCAACGCCGCGAGTCGATCGGCGTGAGTCGCGACTGCTTTCTTCCAGCCAAACTGCGCGCTTTTTCCTTTCGCGATCGCCGAATCGACGATTTCGAGTAGATCAGGATCTTCGATCAACTCTTCGTGCGCGGCGAAGATCGCAGCCTTTGCCGGATCAGCCTTTGCCTGAAGTTGCGCGCGCAGCGCTTCGAGCTGTCCCTTCGCAGTTTCAATCGCGGCCGATAACTTGCCGCGCTCGGTCTCGACTCCCGCGCTTTCTTCGGTAACCTCGATCATATTGCGGCGAACCTGAAAGACCTGACCGACCGCGAGCCCCGGCGAACACGGCACGCCAAGCACCAAATTCGGATCGGTTGATTTGCGTCGCGACGGCGGTGCTGATTCGGGTGCAACCGTCGTCGTCGCCGGCGCAGGTGCAGGCGCGCAGCCTTCGTCACCGAGACCTTGGGCGATCACCGGCGCGATCTTGTCGATGGCCGCGCGCGCATCCGATCCGCTCGCGAGCAGATGCACGACTGCGCCGCTGCGCACGTCGAGCGCCATGATCGCAGTAATGCTGCGCGCGTTCGCCTGCTGATCGCCGAGCTGAAGTTTGCTCGACGACCGAAAACCTTTCGCGAGACTCGCCAGCACCGCCGCGGGTCGCGCGTGCAATCCGGTCGGATTCGGAATCACGATTGCATCCGAGGTGATCGTCTCCGCAGCTTCCGTCGCGTCGCCTTTTTCCGGCGAAACAAAATTGACGCTGAACAGCAAATCCTTTCCGGCCACGACTTGTCCGGTGGCGCGTTGCCAGTTCGTTAGGCCATTGCCATTCGTGATGACAATCTGTGTGAGCAGGCTCTTTGCGTGAGTGGCGAGATAATCGAGATCGAACGAAATCAAAGGCGCGCCGGCGCGCACGGTTTCACCAGCGCTGACCATCGGGTGAAAGCCTTCGCCTTTCAGCGCCACGGTATCGATGCCGATGTGCAACAGAATCTCTGCGCCTTCCGCGATGCGCAGCGTTACCGCGTGCCCGGCCGGGTGCAGCGCCAGCACGTCACCATCGCATGGCGCGACGAGCACAGAGTCGGTTGGATCGATGGACGCGCCATCCCCAACCATCTTCTGCGCAAAGACAGGATCGGGAATCCGCTCGAGCGGCCAAACAACACCCGAGAGCGGCGCCCGCAGAGAAACCATACCACCAGTCAGTTCAACGGAAGAAATAAGTCACGACAAAATTCACCTGAAATTCTTTCTTGCCTGGATCTCGGTTAGTCTTGTGGAGTTCGAAGAGCAAGTCCTGCCTCAAGCCACAGGCGCAGCAGCCTTCACCTCGGCGCTTGCGCCCGCTGCGTAGGTCTCAAAGTTCTTGTTGAACAGAGCGGCGAGCTTCTTCGCGGTGGCGTCGTAAGCAGATTTATCGATCCAGCTTTCGCGCGGACGCAAAATTTCCGCAGGCACGCCGGGGCATTCAGTGACGATCTCGAAACCGAATATTGGATCACGCGCTGTTTTCGCCTTTGCCAGGGCACCGCTGTGAATGGTGTCAATGATCGCGCGCGTGTTTTTGAGGCTGATGCGTTTACCGGTCCCGTAAGCACCGCCGGCCCAACCCGTGTTGACCAGCCACAC
>DASXOI010000192.1:0-8972 GCA_036494375.1 Candidatus Udaeobacter sp. | reverse complement strand
CTCGCCGCGCGGATGCGCCCGCGCTCGCTCGAGGAATTTGTCGGCCAGAAACACATTCTTGGGCCCGGCAAACTTTTGCGCCGAGCGATTGAAGCTGATCGTCTGCCCTCGGTGATTTTCTACGGACCGCCCGGCAGCGGAAAGACCACGCTGGCTCGTGTCATCGCTGAGATGACGCACGCGAAGTTTGTTCGGATCAGCGGCGTGGAAAGCAATGTTGCCGAAATGCGCCGCGTGCTTGCCGCGGCCACGAATCGGCTCCGCACATCCGGCCAAAAGACGATCCTGTTCGTGGATGAGATTCATCATTTCAATAAGGCGCAACAGGATATTCTTTTGCCGGATGTCGAAGCTGGAAATCTCCGCCTCATCGGCGCGACCACGTACAATCCGTTCTTTTACGTAAACAGCGCGCTGGTGTCGCGCTCGCAGGTTTTTCGACTCGAACCGCTTAGCGTCGAACAATTGGAGCAATTGATCGACCGCGCGTTAGCCGACAAAGAGCGCGGGCTCGGAAATTATCACGTGAAGATGGAGACGGACGCGCGCCGGCATCTGGCGAAGTTGAGCGATGGCGATGCGCGGAAATGTCTAAATGCGCTCGAGATTGGCGTGCTAACCACGCCTGTGACCGTGGAGGGGGCGCCCTCGCCGCGCCTGCATTATTTTGATTCCAGCGCTCCGCTCGGGCGCCTGCGCGGCGGCAATCTGCCTCACTGGCGACAAGACGGTGCCATGTATTTCGTTACCTGGCGAACGGCAGACTCGATGCCACGCGAGCGGCGCGATCAATGGATGCAAGAGCGGGACGCATGGCTCAAAGCGCATCCTGAGCCTTGGAACCTCCACGACGAAGAAGAATATCACCGTTTGTTTCCGGACAGATGGGAGGCATGGCTGGATGAAGGACTTGGAGAATGTCTCCTAGCGAACCCAGAGATCCGGCAAATCGTCGAAGAAGTCCTACGACATGATGACGGAACGAAGTACCAGTTGGAAGATTTCATCGTGATGCCTAATCACGTCCACGTGTTAGTATCGCCGCTTGGCAAACATACGCTGTCAGAAATAACACAGGCGTGGAAATCGACCGCTGCCCATCGTGTTAATAAGCTGATGGGGTGCACCGGAACGTTTTGGCAAAAGGAAAGCTTCGATCACGTCGTGCGCAGCGCAGAGCAGGCGCAAAAATTTCGGCAGTACATTCAAGAGAATCCACGCGGATTGTCTGGATCAGAGGCCCCAGTCGCGTTTTCGTTCCAAAAGAGCGGCGGGGGCGCCGCTGCCACTGCTCATTTCACACTCGCAGTTGCCGAGGAAAGCATCCAGCAGAAGGCCGTCGTTTATGATCGCGTCGGCGATGCGCATTACGACACCATTAGCGCGTTCATCAAAAGCATGCGCGCTTCGGATGAAAAAGGCGCGATGTACTGGCTGGCCAAAATGCTGCATGCCGGAGAAGATTTCCGTTTTATAGCGCGACGCATTGTGATTTTCGCAAGCGAAGATGTTGGCCTAGCTGATCCCGAAGCGCTGCAGCTTGCGATCGCGACGCAACAGGCGGTGGAATTTGTCGGGTTGCCGGAAGCGCGCATCCCTCTGGCACACGCTACCGCTTACATGTGCCACGCATCCAAAAGTCGCGAAGCGTACGATTCACTCAACGCCGCGACGGAACAGATCGAAGCCGAACAAACCAAAGCCGTGCCCGAGCAGCTTAAGAACAAGCATTTTCCTGTAAATCCAAAAACAGTTAGGAACATTTCTGAGCGCTGAAACTTCTCGTTTCCCTGAGTCGCACGCGTCGTCGAAAGACGAAGTTGCTGTCGCGACTTGACGCCGCAATCGAATTTCACTTCGCTATTCTCACTACATGGCCGCTTCATCACTCTGGCAGCGATTTCAACGACATTTCCTGGAATATCGTGAACTCGGCTTTTCTCTCGACATCAGCCGGATGAAATTTCCGGACAATCTGTTCGAGAAAATGCAGCCGCAAATCGAGCATGCGTTTGCGGCGATGCGGGAATTGGAGGCGGGAGCAATCGCGAATCCCACAGAGAACCGAATGGTTGGTCATTACTGGCTGAGGCATTCCGCGCTGGCGCCGACACCGGAAATCCGAGCGGAAATCGAAGAAACGATTCGGCGCATTAAAGCATTTGCACACGATATTCACGCCGGAAAGATCACCGCGGAAAACGGAAAACGCTTCGAGCATGTGCTGCACATTGGAATTGGCGGTTCGGCGCTAGGACCGCAATTCGTGTCAGCCGCCCTCGGCTCTGCAGACGATCCAATGGACATCTTTTTCTTCGATAACACCGATCCTGAAGGTTTTGATCGCGTGTTCGATCGGATAGGAGAGGGACTGGCACAAACGCTCGTCATCGTTGTCTCTAAATCCGGAGGGACAAAAGAGACACGGAATGGAATGCTCGAGGCGGAAGCGAAGTTCGCCGCGAACGGACTTCAGTTTGCCAGCCACGCTGTTGCCGTGACTGGCGTTGGCAGCGAATTGGACAAACATGCCGAAACGAATGGCTGGCTGGCGCGTTTCCCAATGCCTGATTGGATTGGCGGACGCACGTCGGTCATGAGCGCCGTGGGGCTGCTACCGATGGCGCTGGAAGGCTTCGACATCGGTGTTTTCCTGGCCGGCGCCGCGGCCATGGACAAATGCACCCGCGTCGCTGACATCGCACAAAATGCCGCCATGCTCCTCGCACTCATGTGGTATTACGCCGGCAACGGAAAAGGCGAGAAGGACATGGTCGTTCTTCCCTACAAAGATCGGCTGGCGCTGTTCACCAAATATCTCCAGCAACTCGTGATGGAATCGTTAGGCAAAGAAAAGAACCTGGCGGGGGAAATTGTGCATCAGGGCATTGCGGTTTACGGCAATAAAGGTTCAACCGATCAGCATTCATACCTGCAACAACTGCGCGACGGCGTCCTGAATTTTTTCGTGACATTTGTAGAAGTCCGCAACGATCGGCACAAGGCGCGGTTTGAAGTCGAGGATGGCTTTACGAGCGGCGATTATCTCGAGGGATTTCTGCGCGGGACCCGTAGCGCGTTGTACGAAAAGGGACGGGAATCGATTACCATGAGCATTCCCGAGGTGAATGCGTTTTACATCGGAGCACTGATCGCGCTGTATGAACGAGCGGTCGGCTTTTACGGTTCGCTGGTTAACGTCAATGCGTACGATCAGCCCGGCGTCGAAGCAGGCAAGAAAGCGGCGAGCAAACTGTTGCAGCTCCAGAAGGAAGTGCGCACGGAGCTTTCCGGTGAAGGTAAAACTGCCGAAGAGATCGCGCGTTCGATCGATGCCGATCCAGAGGACGTTTTTCACTTGTTACGGCATCTGGCGAGCAACGATGCACGAATCAAGATCGCAGCCGGCGACGAAGCTGCGGATGATCGGTTTTCGCTCGGCCAATCAGAGTAAATATAGTCATGACACGCAATTCTTCGGAAGCTTCAACCGACTCATTGATTGTGCCGTGGAGCGACACGGTTCGTTTTGTCCGACAACTCAGTCACGATTTGCGCAATGATTTGAACGCGATCGAACTGCAGTCGGCTTACATCGGTGAGCTGACGCAAGACCAGGAACTGACAAGTGAAATCAAGCGTTTGCGTGAAGTCGTCTCGGGCATGAATTCGACACTCCAACTGCTTTCGAGGGCCGTCGGACAAGTTGCACCCAATTTGGTTACTTATCCGGCCGTTGAATTTTTGGCCGACATGCGCACGCAAATCGAGCGCAATTTTTCAAAAGAAAATCAACAGGTCACATGGGACGTGCAACTTCAGGACGGGATGCTGAATATTGATCCGCAGCTGTTTCAGGAAGTGTTTGTGGAGCTTTTTGTGAATGCTTTGCAGCATAATCGAGACAACGGCGGATTAGTGGCAAGAGCCACAATGAGCAATGGGAAGTTCATGTTCAGCCTCCAGGAACCAAAAGCGGTCTTTTCTTCGGACACGCAGAATTGGGGGCGGGAACCACTTCGCAACATCAGACAGAGACATTATGGCCTTGGTCTAAACCGCGTCCGCGCTATCATAGAAGCGCACGGCGGAGAGTTTCAGGCTCAACACGACCCCAAGGCGGCTACGCTCATTTCGACAATGACCCTCCCGATGTCGAGCTCCCAATCCGAAAATGCTTGAACCTCAAGGGATTCTCGCTGTTTAAGCAACTGCAGGCCACTGCACGTGCGTAGTACCAGCAGCGCAAAGTAATGAAGACCGAGAACCATCGCGTCCTGATCATCGACGACGAGCGGCCGGTGTTGATGACGCTTGACGCCTTACTCAAGCGCCATGGTTATCACGTCGATGCCGCGGCCACAGCGTCGCAAGGTTTGAAGTTGCTGAAGTCAAATTCGCCATCGCTCGTTTTGTTAGACCTGCAACTGCCGGATGCCCATGGGTTGGAAATGCTCGATCGGATCAAGACGGAGTTGCCCAAAGTCCAGGTGATCATTCTGACGGCGCACGACTCGCTGCATAACGCCATCGAGTCGATCAAACGCGGCGCTTACCATTTCATCAGCAAGCCGTATGCGCCGGAGGAACTTTTGAGCCTCGTAGAGAAAGCGTTGGAGAAAGAGTTTCTACTCCGGGAAGCTGAACAACTACGAGAGAAGACGGAGCAATTGGAAAAGCGGCTCGAGATCGCGGAAGCGCGGCCTGCCCCAATTTTTAAGAGCAAACCGATGCAGGAGATTGAAGAGTTGATCGGGGCGATGGCACCGTCGGATGCGAATGTTCTTATCGCAGGCGAGAGCGGCGTGGGCAAGGAAGTGATTGCCAACACGATTCACGCCCGCAGTCGGCGCGCTGAACAAGCGATGGTGAAGCTCAATTGCGCCGCGTTCCCGCAAACAATGATCGAGGGAGAACTTTTCGGTTATGTCAAAGGCGCGTTTACCGGAGCGATGCACGATTTCCCGGGCATGATCGCCGCAGCGGACGGCGGCACGCTGTTCCTTGATGAAATTTCCGACATGCCGGCGGATTTGCAGACACGGTTCTTGCGCGTACTGCAAGAGCGCGAGTATCGCCCGCTTGGCAGCACGCAGACGCTGAAAGCGAATTTTCGCGCAATCGCTGCGACTAACAGGCCCATTCCCGAGTCGCTAGCGGAGAACCGGCTGCGGTCCGATTTGTACTACCGTTTAAACACTTTCCAGATTGAAGTGCCACCGTTGCGGAAACGACGAGAGGATATTCCCCCGTTGATCTCCCAATTCGTTAGGCAATTCTCTGAACAACTCGGCAAAGGGGAGCCGGACGTTTCACCGGATGCATTCCAGAAGTTGCTCGATTATTCGTGGCCTGGAAATGTTCGCGAATTGCAAAACGCCATCGAATACGCGGTGGTACTTGTGCGAGACGGCGTGATTGGCGTTAAAGAGCTGCCGGCAGAAATACAGTTGCCTCCGGCGTTACAGCAAGCCGAACTCAGCGGATTGCCTCGGAAGGGCGTGCAAACCCTCGATGACCTGGAGCGGAACGCAATTCTCCAAGCGCTGGCCGAATGCCGCGGGAACAAGAAAAAAGCAGCCGAACTGCTCGGGATTCAGCGACCCACTCTTTATAACAAACTGAAACGCTACGCGATTGACCTGTAGGTTTATCCAAGGACTGACGGCTTCCCAGCCGTCACAATCTGAAACGACGGCTGCCCAAGCCGTTGCTCCCTGTTATTGGCCGCGATAGATGCAACGCGCAGTGGGCGTTTCGTGGACCACTATTTCGCAGAGGCCGGGACATTGAGGTTCTAATTTCTTCCAGAACCATTCGGCCATGTTTTCGATCGTCGGATTCTCCAATCCTTCGATTTCGTTGAGATACGCGTGGTCGAGGATTTTTAGAAGCGGCTTCATCGCCGCGCTGATGTTCGCGTGATCATAAACCCAGCCGATCGCCGGATCGACATCGCCCTCGACAGAAACTTCGACCTTAAAACTGTGTCCGTGCACCCTGCGACACTTGTGGCCCTCCGGCGCATTGGGCAAAGTCTGCGCTGCTTCAAATGTGAAATCCTTCGTTAAAAGCGCGTGCATCATCAGACCCCGCGCTGCGTTGGGTTCCAGACGAATTTGTGCATCTGAAGTTGAAAACGGACATTCAATTTGTCGGCGAGAATCCATTCTACAATTTGGCGCGGATCAATCCTGCCGAAAATTGGAGAGAAGAGAACGGCGCGACACCGTGAGGGAAGATCGTAGCACTGAATTTTATCGCGCGACCACTCGTAGTCTTCGCGCGAGCCCATGACGAACTTCACTTCATCGCCGGCAGTGAGGTGGTCAATGTTCGACCAAAGATTCTTGTCCACTTCGCCGCTCCCTGGCGTCTTTAGATCCATAATGCGGTGCACGCGCGGATCGACTCTCGATATGTCATGCGCACCGCTGGTTTCGAGCAGCACCGTGTAACCAGAGTCACATAGCATCGACATCAGCAACATCACGTTCTTCTGTAACAACGGCTCGCCGCCGGTAATTTCGATCAAGGGGCACCGATACGTCGTGACAGCGTCCAGGATTTCTCCCAAGCTTCGTTTGGTCCCCTCGTAAAAGGCGTAATCCGTATCACAATAATTGCACCGCAAATCGCAGAAGGTCAGGCGCACGAAAACGCACGGCAAACCGGCCCACGTGCTCTCGCCCTGGATGGAGTGATAAATTTCGTTGATTGTAAGCGTCTTTTCGCGCTCTGACATGGCGTTTAGGATTCCTGCTGATCAGATGTAGAACGTCTTATGCGAACAACCGCAAAGCAAATGTCTCCGCTAAAGTCGCATGTCTTTCAGTGTATCCGGTTGCACCCTCGCGATGAAAGCCTCTCCAAATTTCCTCGTCTTTACCAAGATTTTTTGATTGACGGCTATATGTCGTCAATCTAGTCTCGCCGCCATGCGCCCCGGTTATGCTCTGTACATCCGCCGCTTCCCCCACATGATTGTGGGAAGAACGTCGGTACTCGTCGCACTAATGTTTTTCGCGATAGTTCTTGCTGCGCAGGCACAGGAGTCTATCGAAGAGGTGGCTCTGCCGCCTTGGTCCGAGCCGACACTTCCGTCGACTGAACCCGCGCCGTCGACGCAAGCGGCGCCATTGCCGCCCGCGCCAGAACCGGTGACTTCTGCACCAGAACCGTTGCCTCCTACAACAAGCGAGCCTTTACCCTCTTCGTCTGAACCGCTGCCGTCTGCCGAGCAGGCGTTTCCATCGTCGCACGACCCGTGGTCATCTTCAGCGAACTACACCAGTGCGCAAACAACTGTTGTTCAGCCGCCAGTAGCAGCAGGTCCTTACGGAGGATCCTATAACGTGTTCCCAGGCGGGGAAACGATTTACCCAAGTGGTCGTAACTTTCATTACGTGCTGCGTCTGACAGTGCGAGGCGTATGGGATGACAACATCTTCATCAGTCATACCAACAAAGTTTCGGATTATTATTTCGCGATTGAGCCGTCGATCAGTATCGGTTGGGGCGACATGGAGGGACGCAGCCGAAGCTACTTGCGATTGGACTACATGCCGAGCGCTATTCTCTTTGTCGACCACTCCAATCAAGACGCATTTAATCAGTATATTCACCTTGAAGGGGGATTTAACTCTGGCCGGTTGACAGTGAGCCTCTCCCAAGACATAGCCATACTTGAATCGGCGAATCTCAACAGCTTCTACGATACGACGGGATTGTGGGCAAATACCGACGCAAGCGCCCCTACACGGGTCAACATTTTCTACACGCGCTTGCGGGCAAGTTATCAATTGACTGGGAAGCTCTATCTGCAGGGGGAGCTTGATTCCCCGAGCTACGCGTATCCCAATCATATCAGTGACTACACTATTGCTGGCGGTCTTTACCTTTACTACAATTGGCTGCCAAAGCTGTCGGTGGGCATCGGCGGCACGTTCGGGTACACTTGGGTGGACGATCCAAGCACGAACCAAACTTTCGAGCAGATAAATTTACGCCTGAATTATGAGGTGACAGCCAAATTAAGCCTGTATGCTTCGGGGGGCGTTGAGTTTCGCCAGTTCGACGGAAACCGCGATACGTACGATTCACCCGTGTTTGAAGTAGGAGTAGCTTATCATCCGTTTGTCGGTAGCTATCTCTCGCTTGCGGCCGGCCGACGTATTTATCCTTCCGGGTACGTTTCCAACCAAGATTTTGGGGCCACATACGTTGCGGCCCGGTTTCAGCAGCGTCTATTTCAACGCGTTTATTTCGGCTTGGGCGCCGGCTTCGAACACTCGAATTACTTCACCACTGACCGGGACGTCAATGCGACACGGGATGACGACTACTGGTTTATCGAACCGTCGGTTGATGTGGCAATTACCAGGTGGCTGAGCGCCGGGGTATATTACCTGCACCGCGAGGACATCAGCAACCAGGATTTCTTCAGTTGGGATGATAATCAGGTCGGCGTCCGGGCGACGGTCAGGTTCTAAACAGGGTTTGAATAGTTTGCGAGTTGGGACAGAGGGGTGGTTGGCGGTGGCGCTCGGGTTGTTGCTGCCAGGCTTCATGTTGGCGCAAACCATGCCAGGAACAGCCCCGTCACAGGCTGCCGCTACCTCAACATCGCGAGGGGCTGCCTCGGCACCCTTATCAACCGGCGGAGTGAGCGCACCAGCGGGTTACGTTTTGAATCCTACCGACCAGGTGACGGTCGAGGTTTTCGGTGAAGACGATCTGCGCACAAGCGGTCGCCTGAACCCCGAGGGCAACTTGAGCGTGCCATTACTGGGGTCGATCCATTTGGCAGGACTGACTCTGACGCAAGCAGTTTCAAAACTCACGGAGCTGTATAGCCGCGATTATCTGGTCAACCCAAAGATCAACGTCACGCTTCTGAGCTACGCAAGAAAGCGTTTCTCGATTTTGGGTCAGGTAGGTCACCCCGGCAGCATCGAAATGCCTGAGGGCAC
>DASXOI010000191.1:0-3950 GCA_036494375.1 Candidatus Udaeobacter sp. | reverse complement strand
TGAAACAAGACGTGGTGCCAATGTTAAGCAGACGGACCGCCATAACACGAGCGATGCGAAAGAACGATTGCAGCGGGCGCGTTCGTGCTTAAGGTGCGCTCTCCAATTCTCGACATGTTCTGCATAATTTTCGCTCAGGCTCAAACAGGATCGCCTGGATCCATGCCCGGCGGCGGCATTGGCTCGTTTTTCGTTCCGCTTATTTTCATTTTCATCATCATGTATTTTGTGATGATCAGACCGCAGAAAAAGCGGCAGGAACAGCAACAGAAGTTGATCGGAAATCTAAAAACCGGTGATCGTGTGGTGACCAATGCCGGCATTCACGGTCTCATTTCAAACGTAAAAGAAACTACAGTGCTCGTGAAAGTGGCCGACAACGTAAAAATCGAGATGGATAAATCGGCGATTACCAACGTCCTAAAAGAGGCGTAAGATAAAACGTTTGCGTTACTAAGCCGAACCGAACAAGCGATGCCGATGAGCAAATCGAAGATCGAAGATCGAAGATCGAAAATTCCATGACGCCAGTCCTCACTTTTTTTATCGGTCTCGCCATACTGGTGCTGTTCGGCTGGTATTTCGCAAGCGAAAGCGAGCGGTTGCGCCGCATTCTGGGGACTGTGCTCACAATCGTCGTCACGGTGTTTTGCCTTTGGTCGACCTATCCTCCTTTCGACGAGAAGCGGCCAGATGGGACAGTGATTCGTCGCGGCAAGATCCATCTTGGTCTCGACCTTCAAGGCGGCACTTCCTTTCTGATTCGGCTCGAGCCCCCAGCAAGCGCCGATGGTGGAAAACGGCCAATTACAAAAGCCATGGTAGACCAGGCGATCGAAGCCATCCGCAAACGTGTGGACCGTTTTGGCGTAAGCGAGCCGATTATTACTCCGCAAGGCAGTGATCGTATTTTGGTTCAAATCCCGGGCCTTGACGCGGCCAATATTCAAGAAGCACGCGAGCAACTTTCACGGGTAGCCAAGCTCGAGTTCCGCCTCGTGTATCCGGACAATGGTCAACGCTTGAAAGCGATTGATGACGGAAAGGAAGTTATTCCGCCGGAATACCGGATCGAGACATACACACAACAAGTTCAGGGCGGAAAGCCGATCGAAGAACGGTTGCTTGTTAAAAAGAAAGCAGATCTCGGCGGCAACCATGTTTCGCAAGCGGCAGCAGGATACGGTCAGGAAGGATGGGAAGTCACGCTCAGGTTCGACACTGAAGGCGCCAAAACTTTCGGTCAAATCACCGAAGCAAATGTTAACCATCGCTTCGCAATTGTGCTCGATGGAGCGATTCAATCCGCGCCTGTTATTAGGACGGCCATCTACGGTGGCAACGCAGTCATCAGCGGCGGACGCATGGACGAACCCGAGGCCCGCAATCTCGCGAGCGTGTTGGAGAATCCGCTGCAAACGCCAGTCAAGATTGAAGAGGAGCGCCAGGTTTCGGCCAGTCTCGGCAGCGACTCGATCAAGAGCGGCATCTATTCAGGCATTGCGGGCTTTATCCTGGTAGTCGTGTTCATGATCATTTACTATCGGATGGTCGGTCTCATTGCCGACGTCGCTCTGCTGATCAACTGCTTCATGGTGGTTGGCGTGCTGGGCATGTTCAATAGCGTCCTGACACTTCCCGGTATTGCCGGCCTTATTCTCAGCTTGGGAATTGCGGTGGACGCGAACGTTCTGATTTACGAACGGCTTCGGGATGAAATTAAACAGGGAAAATCGCTTCGTGTGGCCGTCGATACGTCCTATCGAAAAGCGTTCAGTGCTATTTTCGACGCGCACGTAACGCAGTTTCTTACAGCGGCGATTCTTTTTTGGTTGGCAAGTGGACCCGTTAAGGGTTTCGCACTGACGCTGACTATCGGCATCGTGGCGTCAATGTTTTCGTCGCTGCTAGTCACGTACACCTGTTTTTCGTGGGCATTCGCGCTCGGCTGGCTGAAGCGAGTGTCCATGCTTCACCTCATTCGCTCAAAGGGCTTCGACTTTCTCGGAAACGCGCCCAAGTTCGTGTCGATATCCGCCGTGGCCACGCTTCTGTGCCTTGGCGTTTTATTCATGAAGGGTCAGCGCAATCTCGGGGCGGATTTCAGGGGGGGCGATTTGCTTGTTATCTCTGCGGCGCACAAGCTGACACCGGATGAAGTACGTGGCGCGCTCGCCCATACCGGGTTTCAAAATAGCGTTATTCAATCGGAAAAAGTGGCTAATCGCGATCTCATCAGCATTCGAGCAGATTCAGGCGCCGCCGATAAAATCAAAGCGCAGCTGAGCGAAGCATTGCCGACAGCGGGTCTGAAGTTCGAACAAACAGACCACGTTGGTGCGCTGGTCGGAAAAGAGCTGGCGACAAAGAGCGCGCTGGCTCTCGCGCTTGGGCTGTTGGGAATTTTCGTGTACGTGAGTTTCCGGTTTGCAACATCGTTTGCCGTGGCCTCACTGGTAGCGTTGGCACACGACCTTATTATCACTATCGGCATCTTCGCGTTGAGCGGGCGTGAGCTTTCCTTGATTATGGTGGCTGCGGTCCTAACGATCGCCGGTTACTCGATCAACGATAAGATTGTCGTTTTCGACCGCATCCGCAGTGGCTTGCGTGATCGATTGTCGGGATCGGTCGCGGAAGTTATGAATACTTCAATTAACGAAACGCTCTCGCGAACGATCCTCACCGGAGGCACTGTTTTGCTGACGGTACTCGCGCTGTATTTCTTCGGTGGCCCGGTTCTAAATGACTTCGCCTTCTCATTTCTTATCGGTGTTATCGTCGGAACGTATTCGTCCATTTTCATCGCATCGCCCATTGTCCTGTGGTGGACGCGCGCGAGAGGCCGCGATACAAGCGCGCTTCGTCGCGAAGTGATTCAACAAACGACCACTGCGGGCCGGCTCGCGCCGCGATCGTAACTGCCCAAAACAACCGTCCTGCTCTTTCGCAAGAACGTTCCGACTCGCTGCGGTTAGGGAATGTTGGCGAGAATCTTCTCCATCTCGGCGCTTGTAAAAGCACGCAGCGTCTGCGTCCGGATATTGCCCAGAATATCCGCAGACAGCAAGACGCTGGCAGCTGTCTCGTCGTTTGGTGCCTCGAAGACACACACCTGGTCAAAGTGACCAAGTGTCCAGTACATCTGCTTGATAGTAACTCCCTTCGACTGCACCTTCGCCGCCCAGTCAGCAACTCGCTGAGTAGTCTCTTTGGCCGCATGAATCCCCTTATCAGTGAATTGCACTAAACTGATGTACGTCGCCATGATTCGTCTTAACTAATGCGACCAGATTCTGCAACAATCGCACCCACGTTTTCTTGGTGGCGTTCAGCTTTCAAAAATGACGACGAGCAAATTCGCGTCCTGATCCGCTCTTCAGATAGCGCTCAAAAGATCGAGCTTTACGGTCGGATCGAAACGCAATTGCGGTTTCAATTCTCCATGGTCGGTGCTTCGATGTGTGCGGGCATTTCCCTTGATTGTGTTCCTTGAGTCGAGGCTGGAGATAGCGCGTTATGCCGCTGTAGTGTCGTCGAGCATCCAGCTCACTGACAAGAATGTAGACGTAGCAGAAATCCTTCATCTTATTGGATAGTCTCCCTGCGATCTTGAGCGGAGAAGGCTGGCCTGCCAAGCCGTAGCCTTGGAGCGCCGACAGAAAGTGCTGCAATACGGCCCTCCTTCGTTTCACTACGGCGTGGCAGCCTTCACTTTGCGCTGCGCTCCAAAGCGAAGGCTGGAGGCGAGGGGAGTTGAACCCCTGTCCTCTTCGCTATCCGCGCAAACATCTACACGTTTATCCGGCGATAAGTTTTAAGGAGCCGAACGTTGCACCGGCACACTGCCAGCTCCCGAGCGTCCACGAATTTCCTTCACCATCCGGCGCGGTCGCTCCGCCGTTTGATTAGCCTGCTGTCCACGTTTGGTGCCGTAGCAGGCGTCCAAC
>DASXOI010000190.1:0-4485 GCA_036494375.1 Candidatus Udaeobacter sp. | reverse complement strand
GGCGAATTTCGGCAACGCCGCTGCGAGCTGCACTGTCACGCCATTCAGCGCAGTCTTTGAAATGCAGTAAGCCGGCGCCCAGCCATCCGCGCCGCCGGTGAGTTGACCGCCGCCGCTCGACACATTGACCACGCGCGGCGCTTTGCTTTTCCGAAGTAACGGCGCGAACGCGCGCGTCACTCGCAGAGCGCCGAGCGTATTTGTTTCCATCGTCTTTCGAAACAGCTCGTCGCTGATTTCCAAAATTGCCTCGTCTCCGTCGGCAATGATTCCCGCGTTGTTCACGAGTACATCGAGACGATCCGCGCTGTTCGGGAATTCACGCGCGGCATTTGTGACGCTATCGTTGTCGGCAACGTCTATTTCCAAAAACGTCGCTCTGCTGCCGTTGTTTGCGATCTCCTCCGCCGCTTTGCGACCAGCGTTTGTATTTCGCGCACCGACAAACACATGAAATCCTTTGGCCGCCAACTGTCGGGCAACTTCATGGCCAATGCCTTTGTTCGCGCCGGTAATCAAGACTGTTTTCATGTCTTATTCATCGGGTGCGTCCGCACTCTCGGTTTGCAAAAAATCCTTCAGCAACGGCTGCGGATTCGAGGGCAATTCTTCGACGTCGCGCAATTTCTTGGTGATCGCGCGCGAGCGAACATCGACGTCCTCCATTTTGCGCGATGCCTGATCGATCTTCTCTTTTACCGCCGATAATGAGTCGCCGAATTTCGCGAACTCAGTCTTCACTGCGGCGAGCAGATTCCAGACTTCGCTGGAACGCTTTTGGATCGCCAGCGTGCGAAAACCCATCTGCAAACTATTAAGCAACGCAGCGAGCGTCGTCGGTCCTACGAACGTGACGCGACAATCGCGCTGCACGTTCTGAACCAAACCGACACGCCGGATCGCTTCCGCATAAAGGCCTTCGCTTGGCAAAAACAGCAGCGCAAAATCGGTCGTCTTCGGCGGATTAATGTATTTCTCGCAAATGTCTTTGGCGCAGCGCTTCAACTGCGTCTCCAGAGTTTTGATGGCGGTTTCGACTGCGGCGGGCTCGCCTTTTTCCTGGGCCGCAGCCAGACGGTCGTAGTGTTCCATCGGAAATTTCGCATCGATCGGCAACCAGACCGGCGCGCCGTTTTTGTCGCCCGGCAATTTGATCGCAAACTCAACGCGCTCGTCAGTGTCATCGCGCATTTTTATATTTTTCGCGAACTGCTCAGGCGTAAGCATTTCGTCCAGGAGAACGCCGAGTTGCCATTCGCTCCAGCCACCGCGCGTCTTCACGTTGGTAAGCACACGTTGCAATCCACCAACGTCACTGGCCAATTGCCGCATCGCACCCAGGCCCTGATGCACTTGCTCCAGCCGCTCGCTAACCAACCTGAAGGATTCGCCCAAACGCTTCTCGAGCGTGCCCTGCAACTTTTCGTCGACAGTCGCGCGCATTTTATCGATCTGCTGTGCGTTGTCGTCCTGCAATTGCCGCAGTCGAACATCCACAATCGATCTGACGCCTTCCAACGATCTGGCTAATTCCTCGCGCTGATTCTTCGCCGACGCGCCTGCTTCCTCGCGATTACGCGAAAATTCGTCGCGCAAGCTGCGATCGATCGTTTCCAATCGTTTCGCTAGCTCCGTCGCTGCGCTCTGATTTCTACGCCGTGTTAGCAGAACGACCAAGGCAACGATCAATCCGCCTCCGACCAATCCGACCACGAGGTAAAGCAGCGGACTCATATTAAACACGCAGCAGATTCCGCGACTTCGTTCGGAATGACAAGGCGACGACGCCCACGATTATTTTTCGAACAGCAGCTCGCCGGCGCGACTCGTGGCTTTCACGACCGCTTTAATGAGCGTGACGCGGAGTTTGCCTTCTTCGAGTTCGAGAATGCCGTCGATGGTGCAGCCCGCCGGAGTAGTCACGGCGTCCTTGAGAAGCGCCGGGTGATCGCCGGTTTCCAACACGACACTTGCCGCGCCTTTCATCGTCTGCGCCGCGAGAAGGGTCGCTACGTCGCGCGGCAAACCGACTTTCACGCCGCCTTCGGCTAGCGATTCCAGAATGATGTATGCGAAGGCAGGGCCGCTTGCAGAAAGGCCCGTGACCGCGTCCATGTGCTTCTCATCAAGGACAATCGTCCGACCCACGGCGTCGAACATCGCACGAGCAACATCGAGATGATGAGGACTGGCATGTGTCCCACCGCAGATTGCCGTCATGCCGCAATCGACCGCGGCCGGAGTGTTTGGCATTGCTCGCACGACTGGCGCTTGGTCGCGCTTGCCGTTTGTGGCCGCAGCGAGTTGCTGCTCGACAAAGCCTGCCGGCACAGAAGCCGCGACGGAGATGATCAGCGTGTCGACGCCGATGTCGGGAGCGATCTCCTGCAACACTTCGGCAACTGTTTGCGGTTTTGTTGTCAGCAGAACGATGTCCGCGCCTTTGACCGCTTCGCGATTGTCGGTGGTCACTGCGACGCCCAGCTCCTTCGCGAGCACGGCTGCTTTGTCGGCGTGCTTTACAGTCGCGTTCACCCGATTGGACAGAAACAATCCCTGCTTCAGATATGCTCGCAGCAGGATGCCACCCAATTTCCCGGCTCCGAGTACCGCCAGTTTTTTGTCGGAAAGCTTCCGCGACACGGAAAAGAGTAGCACACGCGTCTCGCTTGTGATCCCCGAAATTCGCGAGCCGAACGCTCGCGCTACTCTAAAATCGTAACTTCACCCCAGCATACGCGGCGCGGCCGAGTGCGGGGAAACCGAAGACCTCCGAATAATGCTCGTTGGTTAGGTTGTCGATACGACCGAAGACTGAGAAGTGCGGATTGACTTCGTATTCGGCGGCGATGTTTACAAATGAGTAGTCTTCGATATCGAAATTCGGTCCGCCGAAATTCAATTCCTCCCGCGCATTGACGAACTTTGCTTCGACCACCGTTCGCAGCCTTTTCCACCAAAGGTATGTCGCTGAAACGTAAACCTCATTGCGCGGCCGACGCGGCAAACGCGCGCCTTGCAACTGCGAAACGTCTTTTGAAGAAGTCTTTTCCGCTTCGAGATACGTGTAAGCCGCTGTGAAAAGGAGATTAGGAATCGGTTGCGCGTGCAGCTCCGCCTCCAGGCCCTGGGTTTCAGCAGAGCCAAGATTGAGCGTATCAAACAGCCCGTTAAACCCAATCACGTTCGTGAGGTCGTTGTGAAAATAGGTGAGGCCCACGTCTACCCGATTTTGCCACAACTGCTGTCTGATTCCTATGTCCCAACCGAGGTCCTCTTCAGGTTTCAGGCCGAAGTTGTTTCCGAAAATTTTGTCCTGACTGCTTGGCGGGCTGAAGCCAGTGCCGACGCTGGAATGCAAAATAGTATTCGTCTTGTCGATTTTGTAACTTACGGCAAAACGATAGGTCCAAATGCCGCCGAATTGGTTGAAATGGTCGAAACGTCCGCCAGCGACGAAGATTAGATTTTCGATCGGCGTTAACGTCGCCTCCAGAAATCCCGCGGTTTCGTTTGTGTGATCGCTGATAAATGTTGGTCCGAACAGAACAAACGGGCGCTCTTCGCCCGCGTTAATGCGGCTGTAGTAAAAGCCTGAGGTTAGTGTCAACCACGACACCGGGCGGAGATTGTTCTGATAATCAACCTGCGTCCGTTCGAATACTGCGCGTGTCGCCCCAACAAATCCATCCTCGTTAGGCTCGTTGATTTGGCGCTCATGATCGTAAGCGACAATCAGTTTGTGGTCCCACCACTCAGTCGGTTTCCAATCGACATGCGGCCCGATCAACCAACGCTCGGTAAGAAAGTGATCGATCGGTCGCGGATCAAAGATCGTATTCGGCAGTCCAATGTCGCTGACCGAATACGTGAACAAACTGCCGATCCGCAGTTGCTCGCTCGTCACGGCGGAGCCGACCCCGGACGAAGGCGTGTTAGGCGACCACCCGACGTCGGCGATAGCGGCCGTGTTGCGGTAGTTGTTGTTCGGCCGCGCGTTCTCCGTGTCGAGACGACTTGCACCGGCTGAATAATCGAAATCATCAACTTTGCCGTCGCTTTGAGACCATTCCCGAAAAGTGTCGTATGAGCCGCCTTCCGCCGCCAGCATCACGCCCGGCGTTCCACTTCCTTGTTTCGTGAAGATTTGAATCACACCGGCAAGCGCGCGTGGTCCATAAATTGTGCTTTGCGGCCCGCGCACAACCTCGATCCGGTCGATATCTTCAGTGGTGAAGTCGGCAAAATTGAATGCGCCCTGCAAACCTTGATTGATCGGAATGCCGTCGAGCAAAACCTGCGTGTGTTCGCTGCGCAGTCCACGCGTAAATACCGACGTCAATTGGCCGGGTGACCCAGTCTGCACGACGGACAGGCCAGGCACTTCGCGCAAAGCGTCGCTTACCCGCTGGATCTGTTTTTGCTCCAACTCCTCCGAACTGATCACGCTCGCGCTTGCAGGCGATTGATCCAATGGAATGTCGA
>DASXOI010000189.1:0-9722 GCA_036494375.1 Candidatus Udaeobacter sp. | reverse complement strand
CCAAGTGTGAAGGTTTCAGTGGGATTCTTTGTCATTGGGATTCGTCATTGAGACCGAATTCGGGTTTGATAGCTATACAAAAGACTCTGTAGCTCAATTTGCGCACTCTCGTGCCGAGGAATTTAGCTGTCTGCCTTTCCGTAAGAGGTGCCGCTGAAGCGGGTGCAGGCGATCGATCGGATCGGCGATTCGCACAGCGAAGCGGCTACAGTACAACAAAACAGCCGCCGCGCGGATTCGCGCGGCGGCTGAATTTGTATTCAGGAATGCTGACTTCTCTAACAGCGCTCCTTAATAACAGTCTTATCGATTCTCTACAACTCGCGGAGTTGAGCGCACCATCTCAAGCTGGGCGCTCACTTTTTGAATTTGGGCGGCCTGCTCTCTGAGTTGACTTGTGAGAGTCTCTATTTGTTTCTGTTGCTCCGTGACCGTTGCTTGCAACTGGTCCACTTTCTGATTGAGCATGGCGTGACTCCCTGGTTGGGGGTGCACGCGAGGTTGAGGTATGCTACGACTAGGCACAGCAGGTGCGCCATCAGCCCTACCGAGGCCAGCGTCATAGCCAAGCTCGTCGGTATCAGTGTTCAGAGTAACTACAACCACGCTGCCGCCAACAGGCTGAGGGTTGTTCCAGATACCTCCGATATAGCAGGCTAAGGACCCGGCGCCGTTCCCGTTCGAGATGTCGCCGATGCGGATGGTACTGCTTTCGTTTTCCATCCCCTCGACGGAACCAACGAAGTTGCCGACGTAAGTGTTATTAAAGCCAGTATCGATGTTTGGTCCTACCCCTGTACCTACGCCTGTGTTCTCACTACCCGTGAGGTTATTTTGGAGCGCCTGAGCGCCAACGGCCACGTTGTTATTGGCGGCACCGCTCGCACTGGAGTCATTATTCTCGAGCGCCTCATCACCAACAGCGGTATTCGCAGCGGCAGTCATATTTCTATAGAGCGCGGAATCGCCAACAGCGTTGTTACTGAATCCGGTGGTGTTATTGTTGAGCGAAAACGCCCCGAAAGCGCCGTTGAATGATCCCATGCCAGTGGTATCGCCGTCGTTATTGAGCAATGCGGCCGCTCCAATACCTGTGTTTCGGCTGCCAAACCTATTGAGCAGCACGGCCGCAGTGCCAACAGCGGTGTTCGCATCTCCGCGGTCGAGGACTAGCGCCCCAGCGCCAACGCCAGTATTGAAGCTCGCGGTGGCGACGCTGAAGAGCGCACGCCAACCAAGCCCAGTATTTGCAATGCCAGTGGTAGAAAACTGCAGTGCTTGCTGTCCTTCTGCCGTGGTGAACCCGGGGTATCCCCCGTCGGGAGGCGGAACGAGTGCTCGCGTTTGCGGCGCAAACGCAAAGCACACCAGAATGAGCGGGATGAGAAGGAACCCGCGCCATAACGGCAGCGAGCGAGCCGGATCTCGTCCGCATGAGACTAACTTTTTAACTTGATTCAATGAATGCATGAATGTGTTCTTTCTCTTTCCCGGTCGTGTTTGGATTGTTTTTTATCTGTCACAGGGATCCGAACAGACAAAGAACCCTACCGGGCAAAAGTCCTTTCTCTATTTTGGAACCTGCCGACGTGATACACAATTTCGGCGGTGAGTGTCAATACTTTTTTTACTGTTTTTCAGAAACGGAAACGATAACGCAGGCTCCAATGACAGTCCGAGCTCATGAAGTGCGACGTAGGGGAATTCTGACACTGCCCGGCGCTTTGCTGTTTGCGTTGAGACTTTGTTCCGGTAGCCTCAGACGTAATGGCACGCTCAGGTTTGGGTAAAGGTCTTGGCGCGCTTATCGGCACGCCTGCGGTTGCTACGCGGGGTGTCGGCTCGGAGGTGGGCGAGAGGGTGCACCAGATCGAATTGACAAGCATTGTGCCGAGCACATTGCAGCCGCGGAAGGATTTTGCACGAGATGTACTGCTCGAGCTAACCGAGTCGATTCGGCAGCACGGTATTATTCAGCCACTCATCGTGCGTCAGGTGGGGACGCGATTTGAATTGATCGCCGGCGAGCGCCGGTGGCGCGCCGCGCAGGAACTTGGTCTTGCCACGGTGCCAGCCATTGTCCGCACGGCTAATGATCTGGAAGTCCTCGAACTTTCATTGATCGAAAATTTGCAACGCGCGGATCTCAATCCGATCGAAGAAGCCCAAGGCTACGCGAGATTAGCTAATGAATTTGGAATGCGGCAGGAAGACATCGCGCTCAAAGTGGGCCGTAGCCGCGCGGCTGTGGCCAACGCATTGCGGCTTTTGGATCTGCATCCACAGGTGCAGATCTGGTTAGCTCAGAACTTGGTTTCAGTGGGACACGCCAAGGTGTTGCTGGCGTTGAAAGCGCCGGAAGAACAACTGCTCGCTGCAGAAACCGTTTTACGGCGCAACGCCACGGTGCGTTCGACCGAACGACTGGTTGCCCGCTTGCTTGGTGTCGGTCGCGGACGACGTAAATCGCGGCGCACCACTGGCGATCCGAACGCTATGGCAACGGCAGTAGAAGATTTACAAAATCGCCTGCAACAACATCTCGCCACTCATGTCACGGTTCACCATGGAGAAAAGCGGGGGCGAATCGAAATCGAGTACTACGGAACCGACGATCTCCAGCGGATTGTTACTGCTCTAGGGTTGCCGCCGGCAGACTAGGGATTGGAATGTTGGAGTAGGGGAGTAATGGAGTAGTGAATTCGCGCCAGACATTACTCGACTACTCCATTTCACTCCTACTCACGTTGACGTGGATCGGGGTTGCGCACCAATCATGCGGCTCAGAGGCGAAGATCTGGGAGGAGTTCTCGGGAGAGAAAGCACTCGCGCATGTGCAAAGGCTTGTAGATGTGGGGCCGCACCCAGCCGGCTCGAACGCGATCGAGAAAGCCAGAGATTACATAGAGGCGCAACTGCGGCATTCGGGCTGGCAGGTAACTCGACAGGCATTCACCGACGACACTCCGCGAGGCAAGATTCACTTTGTAAATCTGATTGCGCGGTTCGAGGGCGAGGCGAAACAGACATCTTCTTCCTTCTTATTGTGCTCGCATTACGACACGAAATTATTCGATACCATGCGCTTTGTCGGAGCAAACGACGGCGGCTCAAGCACGGGGCTGCTGTTAGAGATAGCCCGCGTGCTCGGACAGCACCCGACTTTTGCCCGAAAAGTTGAGCTGGCGTTTTTCGATGGCGAAGAGGCATATGAAACTTTTTCTGCTACGGATGGTCTCTACGGGAGCCGCTACTTTGCCAGGCAACTCCAAGGGGAGGACGCAAAAAGATTTCGCGGAGGAATGTTGTTCGACATGATTGGCGACCGATCGCTTGATATTACGCTTCCCCCAGATTCGCCGCCGGCGATGGCGCATGATGTCTTTGCCGCGGCGGAAGCGCTGAAGCTGCGAAAATACTTCAGCTATCTCGACCGGGATCTGATTGACGATCACGCGCCGCTGAACGCGATTGGGATCCCGACGATCGACATCATAGATTTCGATTATCCTTCATGGCACACCGCGGAGGACACGATGGACAAAATTGGTGCACAGAGTCTTCAAATCGTCGGCTCAGTCGCGCTGTACTATCTCGCCGAATTCGGTTTGAAGCAGTGAAGCCGCAAAATTTCCGCATTGCGTGGGAGCATTTTTGTGGGCAGGCTCATCGCTGAACTGCCGACATCATGGAGCGTTCCACGATTGCTACCCAGCCAAAGCATACAAACATTGGCGTGATCGGCCTCGGAATCATCGGTCGAGCAATCGCCGCACATCTTCGTCGCAAAGGATTTTCCGTCTTCGTTTGGAATCGATCGCCGCGGCCTGTTCCAAATTTTGTTGGTTCACCAGGGGAACTGGCGGATTTTTGCAATTACATCCAGATTTTTGTGTCTGATGACGAGGCTCTCCTGCAGAGCGTCGAGCGACTAAGCGAAAAGCTCACACCACGTCACGTCATCGTTGCGCATTCGACGGTCGCTCCGGATTCCATGCGTGCGGCAGCGGACATTGTCGAACGCAGAGGCGCGCAGTTCATCGAAGCGTGCTTCACCGGTAGCAAAGGCGCAGGTGAAAAAGGAGAGCTTGTTTACTACGTTGGCGGAACAGATGAAGCGCTGCGCGAAGGCCGTCGAATCCTTGAGGCCAGCAGCAAGGAAATCGTACATATCGGAGCAGTCGGCCAGGCCAGCGCTATAAAGGTTGCAACAAATATGGTCACCGCTGGAAGCATTCAGGCCGCTGCCGAGGCTCTGGCAGTCGTACAAGCGCATGGTTTACCGTTAGAAAAATTCGTCGAAGCCATGCGCGTCAACGCGAGTTATTCCGGCACGTTGGCGATGAAGCTTCCAAAAATGCTGGATCGCGATTTCGCGCCGCACTTTTCGGTCAAACACATGTTGAAAGACATGCGGATCGCCAGCCAAATTGCTTTGTCGCATCATCTGGATCTCGGAGTCACTGCTGCGGCGCGCGATCAGTTGTTAGAGCAAATGCAGTGGGGTCACGGCGACGACGATTACTCTGCCGTGTTACGCAAATATCTGCATGAGCCCGTTCCGGAATATTCCGAAGGGTCACAAACTCAAGAACTGCTCGAACAATCCGAGGCTGAAGAACCGATTACCGCCTTAGCCGGCGCGGAGACGCCAAATATCGAGTCTCAAGAAGCTGGCCTCGTAGCATCGCCTGAGTCTCTGCTCGGCTTTAGCGGAACGATGAATGCGACAGCTCCCGTCGCAACGCCGTTACGACGTGGGTTTCTCAAACAGCTGCTAAGCCGTTTTTCATCCGGAGACGAATGACGCAGCCCTCAGGAACGGAGCGAGACTTCTTTCTCGACCTCTCCGCGCGCGCCAAGCTTCGCGTGACCGGGGCTGACAGATTCCGTTTTATCAACGGGCAAATCACAAACGATCTGCGCAAGGCGAACGAAACGGCCGCGATAGAAGCATGCGTGCTCAACGCGAAAGGGAAATTGAACGCGCAGATTTTCATCGCCGCGCTCGGCGAAGCTTTTTTGATTGATGCGGAGCCGGAGCTTCGCGAAACGCTTCGTGCACGGCTGGAGCGTTACGTCATTGCGGACGACGTTCAGATTGAGGATGTCACGGATGAATTTTCGCTCTTCCATGTTGTCACGGAGGAGCCGCCAGGTTTCGAATCCGGCCGGATCGCTTCAGCACGTCGTTTTGCGACGACGGGTTGGGACATCTGGACCGACTCAGCGCGGCACGATCCTGTGCGATACGAATTGGCCTCGGCATATTTCTTTATCGATTCTGCCGCCGCGGATGTGATGCGAATCGAACAAGGGCTACCGCGATGGGGCCGCGAACTTACAGACGAAATTATTCCGATCGAAGCAAATCTCGAACAACGCACGATCGATTACGAAAAAGGTTGTTACATCGGACAGGAAGTGATCTCGCGAATCAAAATGTCCGGACAAACGAACAAACGATTGTGCGGATTGATCTCGCTCGACAACATGCCGCTCCAGTCTGGGATGAAACTCGTCGCGCCTTCAGCATCTGGAAAAGAAGCCGGTTGGATCACGAGCACTACGCGCAGCCCACGGCTTGGAAAAGAAATCGCGATCGGGTATGTGAAACGCGGCTTCAATAATCCTGCCACAACTTTGGAAGCGCTTTCGCTGGACGCCGCTGGACCAATTCAGGTCGAAGTTGTTTCGCTTCCATTTCTCTGAAGAATTTCGCAGCTTTCAGAATTCTTCGCGCGATCTTAACGAGCGAGCGCAGCAGTGAAATTCGAAAAGAAATTTTTGTTTTGCCCTCCGGCTGTGCATTTATAGAATCCTCGTTGCTCTCCAGGCACGATTAACCTTAACCACTTTGCAGCGTCTGAACGAAGCCTATCCTGACCACAGTTTTTGTTCATTGCTAGTTCGCCACCGGACCAATCCGTCGTGGCGGACTTGGCGGCTGCGCAGTGTCGGCGCCGTGGCTGTCTAGCACCATGGCCAATTTCTTTCCACGCTGGACGAATTGGGTTCCTCTCAAGATGGTCGTCTGCGTGATTGTGATCGCTTCTGGTTTGACCGGCGCGACATGGTATTACGCCACGCCGAAGTACACAAAAATCGGATACCAGCCAATCCAACCTGTGCCGTTTCCGCACGATATTCACGTGGACCAACTGGGAATGGATTGCCGATATTGTCACAGTTTCGTGGAAGTAGCCGCGCAATCGAACGTGCCCAACACTGCGACATGCATGAACTGCCATACGCAAGTGGCGAAAGACAATCCAAAGCTGCTGCCGGTGCAGGAGAGCTGGAAGAGCGGTGAGCCTGTCGAGTGGGTCTGGCTGTATCGCACGGTCGATTACGTTTATTACAACCACTCTGCGCACGTGAACCGGGGCATAAGCTGTTTCAGTTGCCACGGAGATGTCAATCACATGTCGGCGGTTCACATCGCCAAACCCCACAGCATGGCGTGGTGCCTGGATTGCCATAGGCACCCCGAAAATTATCTGCGGCCGGACGATCAGGTTTTCAATCTCGATTGGAAACCTGAGGACGTTAAGCCGGCGGAGTTTGTCTCGAAGTACGGTCAGGCAAGCGACAGGCGTGAAGATTTTTCGAAGAAGAAACACCTCACCCAACACGAGATCGGCCAAACGTTGAAAGAGCGCTGGAAGATTACTCCGCCAACAAATTGCCAAGGGTGTCACCGATGACCCCCAGACGAAGCCCATGAAACGCGTTTTCCATCATCCGCCTGAGCCATCCAACGGCACAAAATATTGGCGCAGCATCGGCGAGCTGAAAAATACGCCCGAATTTCGTCAATGGTTGGAGCACGAATTTCCCGAGGGCACGGCAGAATTGAATGGCGACGAATGGTCGCGGCGCGATTTTGTAAAATTGATGGGCGCTTCAATGGCGCTAGCAGGGGTTGGCCTAACGAGTTGTCGCCGGCCCGAATTGCATCTCGTTCCCTTCACCAAAAATGTGGAGTGGACGATCCCCGGCAAATTTCTCTACTACGCGACTGCGATGCCGCGGCGCAGCGGTGGCATTCCGCTAATTGCCACGACGGTTGATGGCCGGCCGATCAAGCTTGAAGGCAATCCACTACACCCGACGAGCGGCGGCACTACGGACACGTTTGTCCAGGCCTCAATTCTCGATCTGTACGATCCGACTCGATCGAAACGGTTTGTGCAGAAAGGCAAGGCGAGTACGCGCGCAGAATTTGAGAAGTTCCTCGGAGAATGTGGCAAGACCGCTCTAAATGACCAGGGCAGTAGTCTTGCGTTTCTGGTCGAGGAGACGAATTCGCCGACGCGAGAGCGCCTTCGCACAGAATTAGAGAAAAAATTCCCGGGAATGCGCTGGTGTGTTTACGAGCCGCGCCTCGGTCAGGAAGCAAACGTGGCTATGCAAACAGCCTTCGGCCCCAACGCGCGGGTGTTGCCAAAATTGGATCGCGCTGACGTGATTCTTGCATTGGACAGCGATTTTCTCGATTGCGGTCAAGGCGATCTAGAAACAGTGCGCGGTTTCACTTCGCGCCGCCGGGTGAATGCGTCGAAAGACAGCATGAATCGGCTGTATGTAGTCGAACATCGCTTCACTTTGACCGGCGCGATGGCAGATCATCGGCTACGTTGTCCAGCCAGTCAGATTCCCGCGTTCGCGGCTGCGCTGGCGACGAAAATTCACGCAGGGACGAATGATGCCGGTTTGGCCTCTTTGCTCGGAAATTTTCAAGGCGCATCAAACACTTTCGACCAGCGATGGATTGATGGAGTTGCCGCTGATCTAATGGCGAAACCGGGAGCGAGCCTGGTGCTGGCCGGCCCGACACAGCCGGTCGCGGTGCACACCCTGGTTTATGCAATCAATGCTGCGCTGAAAAATGTCGGCCAAACGCTCGTTGTGCGTCAGATCCCGCGTAATCCGAAAACAATCGAAATCGCTCAGCTCGCAACCGACATAAACGAGGGACGCGTCAAGCAATTGTTCATTTTCGGCGGTGACCCCGTCTATAACGCGCCGCGCGGCTTGGTAGAAGATTTGCAAACAAAGGTGCCTCTCGATTGGGCAGAGGTGCAAAAGAAAGTTCCGAACATTGTCCGGCTTGGTTATCACGAGGACGGTACATCCGCGCTAAGCCAGTGGCACATTCCACTTGCCCATTATCTCGAATCGTGGGGCGATGCGCTCACAGCGGGCGGCGATTATTTGTCGATGCAACCGATGATCCTGCCGCTTTTCGGCGGCCTGAGTGAAATTGAGCTGATCAATATGCTACTTGGCGGCCCGAAACTGCAAGGCCCCGAGCTGATACAGGAAACATTTCGCCTAACGAATTCGCCTGGCGATTTTCAAACGGTTTGGTCGCGCTTTCTGCACGACGGTTTCGCTGCGCACGTTCAAAGCGCTGATCAGCAAGCGGCATTCAACGTCGGTGCAGCCGCAACTCTGCCGCGCGATTCTGCGTTGGTTACGGCGTCTCCTACAGCAGAATCTCCCGAGATTGTTTTGACCGGCAGTTACGGTATGGACGACGGCCGCTACGCAAACAACGGGTGGCTCCAGGAACTACCTGACCCGGTCACGAAGCTGAGCTGGGACAATGCGGCGTTGATCAGTCCTGAATACGCAAAAGGGCTGGGTGTCGAAACAGGCGATTTGTTGCAGATCGCAATCAACGAAAAGAGTTCGACCGGTATGCCGATGAAGCGAGAGCTTGTCATCGCGGCGCTTGTGTCCGCCGGTCACGCTGATAATTCCGTGACGGTCACGCTCGGTTGGGCGCGCAAAATGCCGCAGTTTGTAGAGCTCCCATATGCCGGCGGCAATTTGAAGGAAAAATCGGGGCTTACAGAACAGGCTGGGTTTAATGGCTATTTTTTGCGAACAGCAGCGAATCCGCATGTCGCTGTTGCTGGTGCGAACGGCATTGAGAGCGTGCAGGTGACCAAGGTCGGTCGCAGTTATCCGTTCTCGATAACACAGGAACATTTCAGCATCGAAGGTCGCGGTCTTGTTCGCGAAGGAACGCTGGAGGGTTATCGCAAAAACAACGATTTCGCGAAAGAGGTTCCGGGCGTAGAAGAAATGCCGCAGCCACCGCCCAGTCTTTATACCCATCCGCCGTTGGACGCGCCGCAGCAGTGGGGAATGAGCATTGACTTGAATGTGTGCACCGGCTGCAACGCTTGCGTGATCGCCTGCCAGGCGGAAAACAACATTCCGGTTGTCGGAAAACTACAAGTCTCGCATGGCCGCATCATGCACTGGATTCGTATTGATCGTTATTACGCCAGTCGCGAGCCGTTCAATGAGGACGGCGGCCACTGGCCGGAGCATCCCGAGATGGTGTTCCAGCCGATGCCCTGCCAGCATTGCGAGAACGCGCCATGCGAAACCGTTTGCCCGGTCAACGCAACTGTTCACAGCGAGGACGGCCTCAATGTGATGGCTTACAACCGCTGCATCGGCACGCGATTCTGCTCGAACAACTGCCCCTACAAAGTGCGGCGGTTTAATTATTTTGATTACAACCAACGTCCCGTCGGCAAGAGAAAGCTCGTCGGCGCATTGAACATCTTCGAAGAATACTTTGCGCCGCTTACCACCAAGGGCGCGCCCGACACGATGAAGATGCAGAAGAATCCTAACGTGACTGTGCGCATGCGCGGCGTGATGGAGAAATGCACCTACTGCGTGCAACGCATCGAAGA
>DASXOI010000188.1:0-18239 GCA_036494375.1 Candidatus Udaeobacter sp. | reverse complement strand
ACGTGGCGCGGAATTCACCAGCGCCAGATAGCTTCGGCGTACCAGATCGTTGATCGGCCCGTAGGCTTCGGCAAACAGGTCCCGCAATTCCACGGTCGTCTGATCCGAAGCGACGCGAGCCAGACCGTCGCGCACTCCTCTGGCGGCACTATTATGACCCTCTCCGAAACCGGCCGTGAGAATCAATATTTTCTTCTTCATTAGTCGTCAGGCGACGTGGACTACGATCGAGGACACACACAGAGGGTAATCACTGGCGAAAGCATTTCGAGTTTAATGGATATTTGTGCCCGGCAAAGTAAACTCCTGCGGAGATGAAATATCTCAGATTGATTTGGCGCATTGGGCGTCGGCTGGTTTGGGAAACCGCGATGGATAATACGACCGGGCTGGCCGCACAAATGGCGTATCTGCTTCTTTTCGCGCTCGCTCCAGGCACATTGTTTTTCTGGCATCTGCTGGGCCTGTTCGGCACCGACCCAAATAGGTTGCATCGAATGTTTGTTCTTTTGAAAAGCTTTATGCCGCCAGATCCAAAAGTGCAGGACATTCTGGACTCTGCCATGGCGAGCGTGGTAGTGACAGGCACGAGCGGGCTGCTCGCGAACGCTGGTATCATCCTTGGAATTTATTTCGGCACCGTTTTCATCGCCACCGTTTCACGCGCACTCAGCCACATGCACGGAGTCCAGGAAGATCGCCACTGGTGGTCCAAATACATCATCTCATTCTTCATGCTTTTCTGGTTTGGCATTGTCATCGTGTTTAGTTTTAACGCCGTCGTTTTCGGCGAAAAGCTGGCCGGCATCGCAGAGGTAAATTGGCAACTCTCATTTCCGCTCCAGGCGTGGATCGCGGGATTGAATCTGCCGTTGACCGGCCTGGCGCTGATCGGTCTCGCGCTTGCGTTTTATCTTCTCACGCCGGAAAACTATTTAACCGTTCGGCAGGCGCTGCCGGGTGCAGTTTTCTTTGCGGTCGGCTGGATCATCGCGACGAAGCTTTTCCAGTTCTACGTCGCGCGATACGATCGTTATAACCCGACTTATCTCGCGCTGGCGTCAATCATCGTACTGCTCACGTGGATGTATCTGACTTGTCTGCTTCTGTTGCTCGGAGGCAAATTGAACGCCATCATTCGGCGCGAGCGTCAGAAGATGCGCGTCGGCAAGCCTGTCGCGCCCGCGCCGGCGACGCCGCTGGCCTCATCGACTAATACGTAAAGGTGCCGATAACGACGGCGCAAAGAGGGAGATCTTTGTGGATTTTGTAACTTTTTTCACAAATCGCTGCTGTAACCGTTGATCGAGTCGCGGGCTCTGTTACGGTCCGTCGCAGTGGTGCGTTTCCGCATTTGGCTTGCAACTGCGCTCGCATTTGGCGTGCTGATCGCGGGTCTCCTTTGCGCGCAGGTCAACGAAGAAAAACGTCGCGATCAATCCGAGGAAACGAAGGTTCACTCGGGGTCCACTCCGAAACCAAAGAAATCTCCAACGCCAAAAGCGAAGCGACACCACACCCCAACACCGAAACCAAAAACCGCGAAGAAGAAATCCGGCGCGAAATCGAAGTCGCCACGAAACGAGGAGACGCCCAAGCCACGAAAAACGCCGACAACGCAAGTAGAAGAAGAGCGCGGCGCCTCGGAACCGGTAGCATCGCCGCCACCGGCGCTTGCCGCATCAACACCAGCACCTTCGCCACAGCCGAAGCCTGCACGTTCGGTTTCAGCCGGCGGCCAAGGCCAAGCTCAGGTTGTAATCGAAAAATCAGGCATCGAGGAAGATCAAGGATTCGAGCCTCCGCCCTCGCCGCCGCCGCGCAGAGGTTTCTGGCCGTGGAGTCGCTCAGTCAGCTACCGTTACCTAACAAGTTCGGTGATCGACGCGATCCGGCGCGCGCCAGTGAAACGGCGTCGCTGGCAGTTCATTGTGGTGCACAACAGCGGCACACGGCAGGGCAATGCGCGTGTGTTTGATTATTATCACAGGCACGTTCGCCGGATGCAGAACGGTCTCGCTTATCACTTCGTTATCGGGAACGGCACATCAACCGGCGACGGCCAAATCGAAATAGGCGATCGATGGCGGCGTCAGATAAACGGCGGTCATGTGCACAGCGATTATCTGAACAACATCTCGCTCGGCATTTGTCTCGTAGGCGATTTTAATCGAGACCAGCCGACGCGCGCACAGCTCGACGCATGTGAGGAACTCATCCGCTATCTGCGAGACCGCTGCGGCAAAACCGAGAGAGGCACGATACCGGTGAAGCCACACCGCGACATCAACCCACCGCGCTGGCCCACGGATTGCCCCGGCGACGCTTTTCCTTATTCGTGGTTCCGCAGGTTTTGACGGTCCTACGTCCTCCTGAGCGAAGCGCAGCGAAGTCGAAGGATCCCGCGAAATTACTTATCGATTTTGCAACGGGATCTCTCGACTGCGCTCAGATGACACATTACTTGCGCGTGGCGACGATCAGATTCGCTTCCTTGTAATTCCATCGATAACCGAATCCGAAGTCGAGCGGCTGCGGATTAGTTTGTTGGTAGAGTTCGGCCAGCCGGGGCTGATAATGTTGTTTGAACACATCGATGGGGCCGAGATAAACGCCGAAGAAACGGAGATCCCACTTGTTAGGATCGAAGTACGCGAGCGGAATGCCTGAATCGTCCTGCACGATCATGTTGCTATGATCGAGAATGAAATTGCGAATGGTGGCAAAACCGCTTTCGAACAACAGATACGATGGCGATTTTAGAAAGCTCGCGCCCATGCCGAGGTGTTGGCAAAATTTCAGGAAACCGGGACTTGCTTTGATGCCGCCGTCAGAAATATCGGTGGTGAAATAATATAACGTTTGCGCGTTGCCGGATTCGTTGTCGGTGTAACGAATACGCACTCCGGCCGTAGCACCGCCTTTTCTGCCCGGCGCGGCCTCTTCGAATACGCCGCCGCTGTTGAGCGCTCCGATCGAGACGTTGGTGATCGATTTGTTCGCGCGCGCGATGCAAGTGTAAAGGATCGGCAGCACGCCGTTCAGATTCTGCTCGTGCAGATCGACCTTCATATCTTTTGTGATGAAGTACGTCGTGTTGAGCGATGACTTCATCGCGTTTTCCAGATTTCCCAGAGCGCCGGACAAGTTCGGGATACGCAACGGGTCCGGTGGCGAGCCTAGAGCTTCTTTTCCGCAAAGCACGTACACAGCGGCCCTTGGAAAGAATTGATCCACATACAAGAAATCGGGTCCGCTGAACATGTAAAACACCACGGGTTTTGGTTGAGCTGATTCGGGGAGGTATGTCGCCTGCCATCCGTGCAATTTCTGGAGTTGCCTGACGTTTACTTTTGAGAATTGCTCTTCAAAAAATGCGGAATGTGCCTGCCACGCTGGATCGCGTGTCAGCGGCGCGAGCGGTGAATTCTCCGACACCGGCATTCCAGCAAGAAAGTGCGCAACCTCATTTGGACCGGTCGTTACTGGAATTGCTCGTGGCGCAATTTCCGCATTTTCCTGCGGCCAAAGCGTCAGCGCGCTTATAAGGCTGAGAACTATCGACAGAGCGGTGCAATTTCTTTTCATGACAAGCGATTACGGCGGTTTTGCGCGCAGAAATACAGCAGCAGACCCGAGAGCGCAGTTGCCAAACCGGCCAGCGATTCCGCAGTATGTGAGCGCAATAGATAAAACATCATCCAAATCGTGATTATCGAAAAAACAACAGGCGGAATGGGGTAAAGCCAAACGCGGTATGGTCGTGCAATTTCTGGACGTGTGAAACGAAGCACGATCACGCCCAGCACAGCAAGTAACGAGCAAAGCAGCAAACTGAATTGCGTATAGCGGACCACGTTTTGGAAGCTTCGAGTCAGCAGAAGTAGATTCACGAAGAGCAGTTGGAGGAACATGGCATTTCTGGGGATACCATTTTCATTTTTGGCGCCGAGCCATCGCAGCAACCAATGATCTTCGCCCATGGACATGGTCACGCGTGGACCAATCCACGTCATCGAACTGATGGCGGCAACCAGACCGAGACAAATGATAGCGCCCGCAAATCGCCCGCCGTTCACTCCAAAAATGTGTTTGCCTGCGATTAACGCGATGTCGAGCTGGCCCTTCAATTCTTCAGCAGGCGTGGCCACTAGAAAGATGGCGTTAAGCAGTACATAAATCACGATCACCAAGCCGGTGCCGGCGAGCAGCGAGCGCGGCACGTTTTTCTCAGGTCGCTTGATCTCGCTGCTGATATACGCTGACGCATTCCAGCCGGAGTAGGAATACATTACATAGACTAGTGCTACCGCGAATGCTCCGCTGAATATCGCGGCTTTGTCTCCATGGGCAGGTAAGAAACTGATCGGCTGCTTTGATGGAACAAAGAAGCCCGCCACGATCATCGCGCCGATAAGAAGCAATTTCACGAGCGTCGAAACATTCTGGAATGCGCTTCCAACTCGCAGATTTCCGACGTGAAAAATGGTTACTATCCAGACGATCACGAAGGACAGAACAACCGGCGAACCTCCGCCGAAAACTCCGTTGAAGTATTGTCCAAAAGCCATCGCTGCTAGTGCAACGGGCGCTGCAAATCCAACCGTAGCAGAGACGAACCCGGCCATGAATCCAACAGCTGGATGATAAATTCTCGAGAGAAAATGGTATTCGCCACCGGAACGCGGCATTGCAGCGGCGAGTTCACCGTAACAGAGCGCGCCGCAGAGCGCCGCGATTCCACCGACGACCCAGAGCATCAGCAGCGCGAATCCAGACTGAATATCTTTTAATTGAAAGCCGAGGCTCGTAAAGATCCCAGTGCCAATGATGTTGGCGATCACGATCGAGCACGCAGTTACGAAGCCGATGGTTCGCCCAGGCGGGGCAGACTTAACAGCAGCAGGCTGAATAAGTGTGGTCATCCATCGGGAATTCTATCCAACTTTTTTACTCCAGAACGCCGAACATCCAAGGTTCAAAGCCAAAGCTCGCTTTCATGCTTCGCCAGAGCACTTTCGTCAGCTGTCAGAAGCGCCTCCAGCCATCAGTCTACAGCAGCATGAACGCACATCCCAAGCTTTCCATCGAAACAGCCACGCAGTTGGCAGTTTTCCTTCCTAATCGTGCCGGCGCGCTCACCCGCGTGTGTGAGGCGCTGGCCAATGCCGATCAACATTTACGCATCGGCTACGTCCGATACTGTCGATTACATTCTGCGGCCATCGAATGTCGAAAAAGCGCCACGTGTGATCGAGGAGCTTTAGGCATGGTCGCTCATGGACGAATCTCGATTGTCGTGCCGTCCGGCGTAACCCGCCAGAGTTCCTCGATCTCCTCGTCGGTAACCGCGATGCAACCCGCAGTCCAATCGTTCCAACGATGAAACGCGCCAATCCAGCCGTGTCCGTTTTGAATTCCGTGGATCATGATGTCAAACCCAGCCGAGACTCCCCGCGCAGCCGCACAGTTGTCATCCTCACCCGAGGGATAAGAAATATGCAGCGCAAGATGGAAACTGCTTTGCGCATTTCGGCCATCGATCTTGTAAATTCCTTCCGGCGTCTTCATGTCACCTTGTTTCTGCTTTGGGCCTAGCGGGCTTCGACCCAACGCTATTCGATAGGTCTTTATCTGATTACCGTTTTCAAACACCGATAATCGCCTGGCTGATTTTTCTACAACGACGCGATCGATCGTTGTTCCCTCTGGCAATGAATTCCAATTGTGATGCGCGTAGAGGTAAATCGCGAACGCACAAATCAGGATTAGGGCAGCGCATATTATCGTGAGTTTCACGTTGTGAGGTTTGGATTCGAGTTTCAAGCAAACACAACGACGTCAGGTTTCATCCCGCGCGCCATTCCTCATTGCTAACATGGGACCAATGCTGGATAAATGCGCGGCGCGTTTATGACTCAAGTACGAACGTTTCTCGGTCACCCGTATCCGCTGGGCGCAACGTGGACGGGTAACGGCGTGAACTTTGCGATTTTTTCCGAGCACGCCACCGGAGTTGAGCTCTGTCTGTTCGAGAGAATGGAAGACGCGAAAGAATATGTCCGCATTCCAATCAACGAGTGTACTGGCCAGGTGTGGCATGTCTTTTTGCCCGATGCGCGGCCGGGACAGTTGTACGGTTTTCGGGTATCCGGTCCGTACGAACCAGAAAAAGGCCTTCGTTTCAACAGCTCGAAGCTCCTCCTTGATCCGTACGCGAAAGCGATCGTGGGAGCAGTGAACTGGGCCGATGAAGTGTTCGGTTATACCATCGGGAATGAGAAGGAAGATTTGACTCAGGATTTGCGGGACGATGCGTCGGGCGTCCCGAAATCACTCGTGATCCATTCGGGATTCGACTGGCAGAATGACAAAAGACCGGCGATTCCATTGCACGAATCCGTGATCTACGAAGTGCATGTGAAGGGTTTCAGTAAACTTTGGCGGGTCTTGCCTGAACAATTGCGCGGCACGTATGCGGCCCTCGGTAGCCCGCCCGCGATTGATTATTTCAAAAAGATTGGTGTGACAGCGGTGGAACTGCTCCCCGTGCACGCGCACATCAATGAAAAACTTTTGGTTGAGAACGGCCTAACGAACTACTGGGGCTACAACACGATCGGTTTTTTCGCTCCGCATGCAGAATATTCCGGCAGCGGACAAATGGGCCAACAAGTCGCCGAATTCAAAACGATGGTGCGCAGCCTGCACGCTGCCGATATCGAAGTAATTCTCGACGTGGTTTACAATCATACTGCAGAAGGAAATCATCTCGGACCAACGCTCTGTTTTCGCGGGATCGATAATCTCTCCTACTACTGGCTGCACCGTGAGAATCCCCGGTTCTACCTCGATTTCGCTGGCACTGGGAACAGCTTGAATCTGCTTCATCCACGGACGCTACAATTGGTGACCGATAGTTTGCGGTACTGGGTGCAGGAGATGCACGTCGACGGGTTTCGATTCGATCTCGCATCCGAACTCGCGCGCAATGATTCAGGATTCAGTACGCTGCATCCGTTTTTCCAAGTAATTCAGCAAGACCCGGTGCTCTCGCAGGTAAAGTTGATCGCAGAACCGTGGGACGTCGGGGAAGGCGGCTATCAGGTGGGCAACTTTCCACCGCCCTGGTCGGAATGGAACGGCAAATATCGCGACTCGGTTCGTTCTTTTTGGAAAGGCGATGAAGGTCGCATTGGCGACATGGCATATCGATTAACCGGAAGTCCCGATCTCTATGACCATCATGGCCGCCGGCCTTACGCCAGCATCAACTTCCTTACAGCCCATGATGGATTCACACTTACCGATTTGGTCAGCTACAACGAAAAGCACAATGAGCTGAACAACGACGACAACCGAGATGGCGATAACAATAATCAATCGTGGAATTGCGGCGTGGAAGGTCCTACAAATGACCCGCAGATCAATGCCTTGCGAGACCGGCAGCGCCGCAATTTTCTCACGACACTGTTTCTTTCCCAAGGCGTGCCAATGGTCTGCGGTGGGGATGAGTGGGGGCGGACACAAGACGGCAACAACAATGCTTATTGTCAGGACAACGAGATCAGTTGGTTTAACTGGGAACGTGACGAAAAGCAGAATCGGTTTTTTGAGTTCACGCGAAGATTGATACAGCTCCGAAAAGAACATCCGGTTTTTCGGCGGCCGAAGTTCCTGAAAGGTCGTCGCATTCGTGGCTCGGAGATTCGAGATGTGATGTGGTTCAATCCCGGTGGCAACCAGATGACGGAGGAGGAATGGACGTCGCCATTCGTGCGATGTCTCGGAATGTTGTTGAGTGGCGATGCGACCGATGTGCTCAACTTCCAGGGCGCATCAGTCCACGACGATACGTTTTTGCTGCTGATCAACGCGCATTACGAGCCGATAGCCTTCGTCTTACCTGGCAAGGAACATCTCGAATGGCAATTGATTCTGGACACGAGCGACGCCGCGGGTTTTGCGGCGGAGCCGAAAAAATCTGCCTCCGGTGATGATGTCAATCTCGCTGGGCGAGCTTGTTGTTTGCTGCAACTTGTCGGCGGCATGCAAGCTCAGGCGCGCGAAGAATCATGGAAAAAGCGGCACGTTGAATTTCCGCGCTTCAGCGCCGAGGAAGAACGTGAGAGACGCAATGGATAGTTGACGCGCTCGCGTGCGGCGCACGCAACTTTCGAGCAGCGCGATGTTGCAACGGCCAACGATTTATTTATAGGAATAGCAGACATGTGCGCGGTCACGCGCGTCGCCAGTGATTTGCCAATGACACCGAGTTCTCTTGTGATCGTCACTGATCGCGGCAGCTTGAAAGCCTATCGGGTAGACGAAACGCCGACACGCGGGCCAAGCCTGCAGCTCGTGCAAGCATTCGACATGACTGACGCGCACGGAAGGCTCATCGATAAGGTGAGCGACTCTGCCGGCCGCTTCCCGGTAACCGAAGGCGCGGGTGCGCACCGCGGACCGGCGTCAACTGCCGAACGCACGCAGTTGGCTACGGAAACGGACCGGCGAATTCAAAAAGAGTTGGCCGACCAAATCGCAAAAATTGTTTCGCAAAATGGAAAGGATGGCTGGTCATTTGCAGCACCTGCGGAAATCCACGCGGCGATCGTAGATTTGTTGCCTGGCGATGTGCGACAGCGAATTGTCGAACACGTGAAATCGGATTTGGTAAAGGTCGAACCTGCCAGATTGATCAGCCATTTCCGATCGTTGCGGCAAATTTAGATGGAATCGTGGAACTGCGATTTTTGTTCCCTCAACCGCGAATAGCGCCCTAGTATCTAACTAAATATGCAACTGCCTGTTAAGATATCGTATCGGGGTCTGGAAAAATCTGACCAAATCGACAATGTCATTTTGGATTATGCAGAAAGACTCGAGAGATTCTGTGATCACATTAACCGCTGCGATGTCGCAATCGAGCAAACCAATCACAACCATCAGAAAGGTAATCCATACCGGTGTCGCATCGACGTGACCGTGGCGCCCCGCCACGAGCTTGTGGCCGATGAAAGACAGATGGATAACGGCACTCACGAACCGCTCAAAAAAGTCATCCACGACGCATTTAAAACCATGGAGCGCGAACTGCGTCGCGTTGTGGACAAGCAAAGGCGCGACATTAAAACTCACGCCGACATGCGTTCGCCGAAATAAATCCGGCTTCAACGCGAAACACATTGTTCCAAGGGATATTAGCAGCGGGCGCCGTTTGACCCCGGAAACCAGTTGGTCGCGTGCGGATGCCATGCGCATTTTCGCGGGCCGAACAAATGAGTCCACCACCAGCTTCGCTCGTTTTCATCTGTAACTGCGACTGCGATCTGAGCAAGCTTTGCCAGCGCGCGGACCAACCAACTATAACGATTTTAAATTCTCGTCGGCAGTTGCGGCAGGTGTAGTGCAGTGTCGCATTTCGGGAGGATTTGACCGAAAGTCGCGGCAGCAACGAAGATAATCGCCGACTCATGCATATCACCGAAATCATGCGGGGAGATTCTCCTACGTTTTCGTTCGAGTTCTTTCCCCCGAAGACACCACAGGCCGCGGAGACGCTCTATCAGACGATTCGCGATCTTGAGTCATATATGCCTGATTTTGTCAGTGTGACTTATGGCGCCGGTGGCTCGACGCGTGAGTTGACCCACGATCTTGTGGAGCGCATTCAACACACGACAAAACTCGACCCCATCCCGCATCTCACCTGTGTCTGCCACAATGAAGAGGAAATCGAAGCCATTCTGCTCCGATACGCAAAGTCAGTCATTGGGAACATTCTCGCGCTCGGCGGCGATCCACCGGCTGGAATGGCTTATGATAAATCGCGCGACTCATTCCAACACGCGATTGACCTGGTAAAATTTGTTCGCCGTTTCAACGAATCCGGTGCTCATCCTGAGCGCCGTGGTTTCGGGATTGGAGTTGCTGGTTTCCCAGAGGGACATCCGGCCACACCAAATAGATTGGTTGAGATGGATAACTTCAGAGCAAAGGTCGACGCCGGCGCTGACTACATTGTCACGCAACTGTTTTTCGATAATCGCGACTTTCTCGATTTTAGGGAACGCTGCGAGCTTGCGGGTGTTCGCATCCCAATCATCGCGGGAATCATGCCGATTATCTCCATCGGCGGACTGAAACGCATGGCCGATCTGGCCGGCGGCGCACGCTTTCCTGCCAAGCTATTACGTGCTCTCCATCCTTGCCAAAATGATCCCGAGATGGTCAGGCGAGTTGGTATTCAATACGCATTGGAACAATGCCATGATCTCATAGCTAATGATGTCGCCGGTATTCACTTTTACACGCTCAACCAGTCGGACGCTACTCGAATGATCTTCGACAGTCTCGGCATTGCACGTCATCGGAATCTGCAAGCTTCGAGCGTGTAGCTGGAACAAACGATTGGGCTGCGCTTTCCCTGGGCGCGCCTGTCTTTTGGGCATGATTCGAGCCGTTTACACACAGCCGCAAATATTTGCGCAGACTGCGCCCATGCGCACACTCTCAGTGTGCTGAGTGCCCGCCGCGTAATTTTCTGGCAAGCTGCAGTGATCGTGGCTGCGATCTCGCTCGCGGTAACGCTTTCCCGCTTTTTTCCAGTTGTCAGTTTTATTGGAGCCTTGCAAGAGCGTGTGATGAGTGGGGGCGCTTGGGCCGGGCTTTGCTATCCGTTGCTGTTTGCAGCTTGTAATATCCTTCTGTTGCCCGGCGGCGTGCTCGCTGTGGGAAGCGGTTTCTTCTTCGGACTTTGGTGGGGATTTTTGATTGTATTTGCAGGCAACATCGTTTCGACGGCGCTTTCGTTTTTGTTGAGTCGCTTCGTCGCCAGGAGGTGGTTTCAACGAAAGCTCTCAGCTAACCCGATATTGCGGGCACTTGGTCCCGCCGTCGAAAGCGAGAGTTGGAAGATTATCCTTTTGAGCCAATTACATCCGCTGTTTCCCACCAGCCTATTGAATTACTTTTATGGCCTGACGCGCATACGGTTTAGGACCTACATGTTTTGGGCTTCAATTGGTCGTATGCCTGGACTTTTCTTTTACGCTTACATCGGAACGCTGGGGCAGCTTGCATTGCGCATCATGCGCGGCAAAAATTACCCGAAGACACTGGAATATTGGATTTGGGGCGGCGCATTAATAACAACGGTTTTGCTCTTGGTCGTGTTGGGCCGTGTCGCGCGGAGAGCGATTCAGGCACCATCGGAACAAGTATCCAAGGAAATCCCAGAGGATCGCTTAAAGCCTACCGCGTTATACACATAATAGATTATTAATGAAGTGTTTATGTTTAAACTGTCTAAATGTTACGACGTAATCGTAGTAGGGAGCGGACATGCTGGAATAGAAGCTGCCTTGGCGGCGGCCCGAATCGGCTGCCGCACACTGATGTTGACCCAGAATTTGGATACTATCGGGCAGATGTCGTGTAACCCTGCCATCGGCGGACTCGCAAAAGGCCATATTGTTCGCGAAATCGACGCCATGGGCGGAGCGATGGGGCTTAACGCTGATGCGACCGGAATTCAGTTTCGAATGCTGAATCAAAGAAAGGGCCCGTCGGTACGCGCCCCGCGAGTTCAATGCGACAAGAAGGCGTATCAATTTCGAATGAAAGCCATTCTGGAGGATGCTCAAAACCTCGATGTTAAACAAGGAACCGTGTCGCGCGTTGTTGACCAGGCCGGAGCGGTGATAGGCGTAGAGACTGATATCGGCGTCGCGATTACCGCTCCGTCGGTCGTGATTACATCTGGCACCTTTTTGCGAGGTCTGTTGCATATCGGTGAGAATATGAGACCCGGTGGACGAATGGCCGACGCTAGTTCAAGTCTCAGCGCAAGCCTGCAGGAGATGGGGTTTCAGGTGGGGCGATTCAAAACTGGTACGCCGTGCCGCCTGAATGGGCGATCGATTGATTTCACGCGATGCTTGATTCAGCCCGGCGATGAACCACCCTGCGGGTTCACTTTTAATCCCGAAGAGATCGGACCAGGCGTCGGCGAGACTTTCACTTTGAATCGTGTTCGTGACGGCCAGTTCCACGTGGAACAACTGCCTTGTTGGATTACCCACACCACCCAATGCACGCACGACATCGTCCGAGCGAATTTACAGAGGTCGCCGTTGTACGCGGGGCGAATTGAGGGCATTGGCCCGCGATATTGCCCGTCGATTGAAGATAAGGTGGTCAAATTCGCTGATAAATCTTCCCATCAGTTGTTCCTCGAGCCGGAAGGGCGTCACACCAGCGAATATTACGTAAATGGAGTCTCCACCAGTCTGCCATATGAAGTTCAGGTCGGATTTTTGCATTCGATCCCGGGGCTGGAGGAAGCCGAGATTATGCGGCCTGGTTACGCCGTCGAATATGATTATTTCCCACCTACACAACTGCTGCCGACACTTGAGACGAAGGCGGTCAGCGGGCTCTACTTCGCCGGCCAAGTTAATGGCACTTCGGGATATGAAGAAGCCGCAGCACAAGGATTGATTGCGGGAGCGAATGCTGCTTTGAAGATCCAAAATCGTCCGCCCTTGATCTTAAGCAGGAGCGAAGGGTACATCGGCGTCCTGATTGACGATCTGGTCACCAAAGGGACAGAAGAACCGTACCGTATGTTTACGAGCCGTGCGGAGAATCGGTTGTCTTTGCGACACGATAACGCCGATCAGCGCTTGACCCGGAGGGCCTCTGAAAGCGGCCTCGTCAGTAAGACACGACTTCACAGTTTCAAACAGAAAATGCGCCTGCTAGAACAGGCGCGTAGCCTAGCTATTGGCACCAAATTAAACGAAGCTCCGCTTTCTCGGCTCCTTAAGCAGCCAGATTTTGATATCAAAAGCTTGCCTGCTGATATGCTTTCCTGCGTGCCGCTGTCGATCTGGCAACTCCTTCAAACAGACTTCAAATACGAGGGGTATGCAGCCCGCCAGTCTGAGCAGAATCAACGGCTCGACTGTAAACAAAATCAGAAGATTCCGAGTGGCCTCGATTACGCTAAAATTGCTGGACTGAGATCAGAAACTAGACAGAAGCTATCAAGTCTGCGACCAACCTCGTTGGGCCAAGCGGCACGTGTCAGCGGAATCACTCCGTCAGATATTACTATTATATCCATTTGGTTGACTAAAAACGACTTACATCACGCATATTCCGAGAATCGAGAACTAAGATAGTTGTACTGCATGGTCACCTTGGCCACGATCGTAATTGCCAGCTATCTGTTGGGATCGATTCCTTTCGGCTATGTGGCTGGCCGAATTGCAGGGATCGATGTCCGCAACGCTGGCAGTGGTAACGTTGGCGCTACTAACGTGGTGCGTGTGCTAGGCAAGCGATACGGTTACCCGGTGTTCGCCTTGGACGTTTTAAAGGGATTCGGAGCGGTAAAGATCTCGATGCTCATGGCGTCCGGACGGCCGCCGGAGTGGAATTCGCCGGAGATATTTGGAATCCTCGCGGCAACGTCTGCTGTCCTGGGGCACGTGTATCCACCCTGGCTCAAGTTTAAGGGAGGAAAAGGCGTTGCTACTTCCGCGGGGGCACTCTTGGCGTTGACGCCAGTCGCAACGCTCATAGTCGTTGCTATTTGGATAATTGTGTTCTGGCTCACCAGGTATGTTTCATTGGCTTCCGTCGTAGCTACGGTCGCTTTACCGATCGTGATTCTCATGATTAGATCGGCTGACGAAAACAGCAGCAAATTTTTGGTTTATTCTTCCGTCGGCGTCGCGGCACTTGTCATTTGGCGTCATCGTTCAAATCTTTCGCGACTGATACGCGGCACCGAACCGCGCTTTACTCGAAAACGAGAATTGTGAACACAGCAATCATAGGTGCTGGTGGTTGGGGAACGGCGTTGGCTAATTTGTGGGCAAAAGACGGTCAAAGAATTGTTCTGTGGTGTCACAATGCCGACCGGGTGGCACGCATACAGAAGAGTCGCGAAAACAGCGATTACCTTCCGGGGCTGCGGCTTCCCGAGTTGGTGCGCATCACGTCGGAACTAAGTGATTGCGCCGATGCCGATCTAATCGTAATTGCGACGCCCTCTACCGCCTTGCGCAACGTCGCAGCGCATTTAACAAAAGTAATTGGCCCAACCCGTGCGGTATTGCTGAGTTGCACAAAAGGCATAGAACATCACAGCGGGATGAGGATGACCGAAATCCTGCGCGAGACTTTCCCCAAGAATAAAATCGCGGTGTTGTCCGGACCGAACCTCGCGACCGAAGTCGCCAGAGATCTTCCCACCGCGACTGTGATTGCGTGTGACGACGGCGAGAGCGCCGCGAGGCTGCAAACCGCGTTAGGAAGTTCACGCTTTCGCATTTACACCAGCTTGGATGTGGTCTCGGTTGAGCTGGGCGGTGCGTTGAAAAATGTGTTCGCCATCGCCGCTGGGATCAGTGACGGTCTTGGACTTGGGGACAACGCCAAAGCGGCATTGATCACTCGGTCATTGGCTGAGCTGGTTCGGTTTGGAGTAGCCATGGGTGGGACGGCGAATGCTTTTCACGGCCTAAGCGGCGCGGGTGACCTGATACTGACGTGCTACAGCGAGCACAGCCGGAATCACAGCGTCGGCAAACGGCTCGGGCGAGGTGAACCGTTGCCGGTAATCCTGGAGTCAACGAAAACGGTCGCGGAAGGTATTCCGACAGCGCGAAGCGCCTGGGAATGCGCGCGGCGCCTGAATATTGCCACGCCTATTACCGATGAAGTGTACGCGATTTTATACAGGGAAAAAAAGCCGGCTTTCGCCTTGGAGGAACTGCTGAATCGCGAGCCGAAGCCCGAACAGGCGTAACATGGGCTTACAGAACCTATTTATTTTGCCAGGCTCCAATTTGTTAGCTTGCTTCATCATATCTCTTGCAGAATTCGGCGACAACGGCCGGAAGTAATTCATGCTCAAGAGCTTGAATCCGAGCATGCACGCTCTCCGCCGTGTCGTTAGGCAAAATCCTTGTCTCTTTCTGTGCAAGTATTCGCCCATGATCGATTTGTTCGTCGACATAGTGCACCGTGCATCCCGTCACGCTTTCGCCTGCGACGAATGCTTGTTTCCACGATTCAAGTCCTGGGAATTTAGGCAGAAGCGATGGGTGAATGTTGATAATTCGACGGGGGAATGCCTTGAGCGTTGGTTCATGCAAGACCCGCATGAAACCGGCGAGAACGACAAGTTCGACACCTGCGTCGAGCAACATTTTCACGAGCTGCTCTTCTATAGCCGGCTCCAAGCGCGTACGGAACCTACCTGGTGGCAAATACACATTCGCCACGCCAAAGTCCCGCGCAATATCAAGGATTGGTGCATCCAGCACATCCGAAACCACCAGGCGCGTGTCCGCGGCGAGATCGCCTGAGCGGATGCGCTCGAGAATCGCGCGGCAGTTAGTTCCCTTCCCCGACCCGAGAATTCCGATTGGCAGGCTTTTCATTCTAAATCCGATTGTTGTTCAACTCTTGCCTTTACAAATTTGCTCGATCAACCCAGAAGTTGAATACCCTGCCGCGAAAGGGATGAGGCGAATCTCCGCTTCAATTTCCTTTAATGTTGCAAGCTCTTCTTCATCCAGCGTCCGCGGTGTGTAATCGCCGCCTTTGACGTAAACAGCAGGGCGGACCGCAGCGAGAAACTTTGTCGCGCGGAGTTCTGGAAAAACGGTGATCAAATTCACGCATTCCAACGCGGCTAGGATCTCCGCGCGATCACGCTGGGTTGTGATTGGGCGCCCTTTTCCTTTTAACTCCATGACCGAACGGTCACCGTTCAAGCCGACAACCAGAAGATCGCCGAGCGCTCGTGCTGCCTGCAAATATCGCACGTGTCCAACGTGCAGCAGATCAAAACATCCGTTCGTTGCTACAATCTTCTTCCCGGCCGATCGCAGCTTCTCGCAGCGATCGGAAAGATCCTCAAACTCGACGATTTTTGGGCTCATTCTTCCTCACTGATTTTGAGATTGCGCGTCAATCGCAGTTCGCCTTTAACTGATTTGCGCAACGGTCTTCCAAGAATGGCGAAAGCAAAAACAAAACGCAACGCGAGAAGATCACCGGACCGTTGCGGCTTCAAAATCCGCCAGGGTCCCATGGTGCATCTCGCCGAAGACGCACCACTGCCTGACGTCTATGATCGCATGGGCCCAACGCGTATGTGTGGGCAGGCATCTCTGTTCGCCATCGCCCGTGATGCACGCACTATCTTCACCAGTTGGAATATTAATTGGCGATCTGTCTTCGAAAAGACGATGCCCGCGGATCGACAAGTCCATCTTCGAGTAATTGGCGGAAAAGGTGTCATAGAGACAACAGTTGCCGTCGAACCGATGAGCGCGATGCACTACGTGGCGATATCCGGTTTGCACAACTCGTACCGTGTGGAGATCGGTTATGTTCAGCCATTTGACACCTGGCATTCTATCGCGACGTCGGGTGAGGTTGAAATAGCGCCGCAGGGAAGCGTTGCGCTTGCAGATGTAGATTTGGCGACCATTCCGTTTCATCTTAGTTTCCAACAGCTCGCCAATTTTTTTGGAGTAGCTAACGACACGTCGGTAGCGAGGGTAGTTTCGGAATTTCAAAAGCGGGTATTAAGCAGCGACCAGCCTAACGAGGCAACAACGTCCGATACACGAATCCTCGGCAGCCTGAACCTCTCGCTGCCTGAAATAACAGCCGCAGAGCGCGATTTTAAAAAGATCGACACCGAAAAGCTTGCGCGGCGCGCCCGCGCAACGGTTTCGATTGGCCGCGGCCAGTCCAGCGCGTGGATTCGAAACGAGAGCAGCTGGAGTTAAGCTTCTGCTGTGGTTTAGCGCGTCAGTTGAATGCCTTCGGGCATTTCCGGTGGTGGCGCGCCGATGCGGCTGTGCCGTTTGCCGTAGCTAAAATAGAAGATCAGTCCAATCACAAGCCAAACAAGCAAACGCATCCAATTCGTCCAGCCGAGACCATAAATCATGGCGCCGCAAACAATGATGCCAAGCGTGGAAACAATCGGCACCGCCGGTACGCGAAATGCACGTTCGAGATCCGGACGTGAAGAACGCAAGATCCAAACTCCGGCACAAACGAGAATAAAGGCAAAAAGCGTTCCAATACTGGTCATCTCGCCGACGATGTCCTCTGGAATGAACGCTGCGAAGATTCCAGTGAACAAAAAGAAAAGAATGTTCGACTTGTACGGCGTCCGAAATTTCGGGTGCACGTCGGAAAAAGTTTTCGGGACAAGTCCGTCGCGACTCATCGAATAGAAAACGCGCGATTGGCCAAGCAGCATCACGAGAATTACGGATGAGAAGCCGGCCAGGATCGCGACTGTCACAGACTTCGACAACCACTCATAGCCGGTCATGTATTTCGTGATCGCGAAGGCGACGGACGCTTCCCGGCCATGGCTGCGGAAATCCTGCACCGTAGCGACGCCGCTCAAGACGTAGGAGAAGAGTACATAAAGAACCGTGCAGATTACCAGAGAACCGAGAATGCCGATCGGCATGTCGCGTTTAGGATTTCGCGCCTCTTGTGCCGCCGTGCTAACGGCATCAAAGCCGATGTACGCGAAAAACACAACGCCCGCGGCGCCTAGGATGCCGAGGATTCCTCCGTACGCGTGGCTGATGCCTTGCGGTGTGACGTACGTGGTTGGCGCAGGAATGAGCGGCGTGTGGTTCGCAGGATTCACAAAGCGCCACCCGATGCCAATCACGAGCAACACAATGCTTACCTTCAAGACCACGATGATGCCGTTTACGAATGCCGATTCTTTAGTACCGCGAATCAGCAGCAGGGTCAGTAAGAGCAAGATGAACACGGCCGGCGTGTTCATAATGCCTCGAAGACCGGTATTGATATCGTGTTCAAAGGGCGAGTGCGCCCATTGGTACGGTATGCGCATCCCGAACCAGTCGAGGACGCGATTTGCATATTCACTCCATGCGATCGCCACCGTCGCCGCGCCCACGGCGTACTCGAGGATCAGATCCCACCCAATGATCCATGCAACGAGTTCGCCCATCGTTGCGTAGGAATAAGTATAGGCGCTGCCTGCGACTGGGATCATCGAGGCAAATTCGGCGTAACACAGGCCGGCAAATGCGCAGCCGATTCCTGCTACGACGAACGCGAGCACGACTGAAGGGCCGGCGCGATCGGCGATTGCCGCGGCAGTTCGCACAAACAGACCCGCGCCGATGATTGCTCCAATACCCAAC
>DASXOI010000187.1:0-3103 GCA_036494375.1 Candidatus Udaeobacter sp. | reverse complement strand
AAATCTAATGGACCTTCACAAGGATCTCGCGGAACACCGAGGCCGGCAATCTTTCGGCAAAAATTTTCATACAATGCCTTTACCCTGTCCCCGCGCGAGCGCGTCCGCAGTTGCATCCCTGCGAAATAACTTGCGAGCAGCGCGATTGCGATGAGCAGAATTTCTACAATGAGAAAGACCGGGCCGCGGCTGGCGATTCCCGTGGACGCTAGAAAGACCTCCTGCACGTCGGCGTCGAACGCAAGAAACCGAGTGTCCCACTCATAGCTCACCGTTTGCCAAAGGAAACGAACGTTGGTGACAACGCCGGATCGCAGCAACCGCGCTATTAGGGCGTTCCGGTGAGATCCCATTTGCCCGGCAGCGACGCGTGTCTCTAAAAATGTGGTGAGATCGAGGCTCGCTCTTCCCGGTGCAACCGCGGCGGTCGGATCCACTCGAGTCCATCCGTTTCCAGGCAGCCAAACCTCGCACCACGCGTGCGTGTCCGCTTGCCGCACCAGAAAGAAATGGCCAAGATCGTTGTACTCACCGCCGAGGTAGCCGACAACAACCCGCGCAGGGATTCCTGCCAACCGCATCAGGGTAGCGAAACTCGTAGCATAATGTTCACAAAAGCCCACGCGACGGCGGAAAAGAAATTCCTCCAGATTATCGTATTCGCCTGGAGTCAAGGAATAGCTGAACCCTTGCGTCCGGAAAAACTGAAGCGCGCTGCTTACTACGCCGCGCGAGTCACGACTGTGCACCGCCCAGGAGTGCGCCAGATCCCGCACCGCCGGACTGATCGATGCCGGTACCTCAAGCGCGGACGATCGTTCTCTCGGAGTGATTTCACTCCCGGTGAACTCTGATGACACGACCTCGTATTGGCGGGATTTTCGAATCGGCTGAAAACTCCAGAGGTAATCGCCGCGCGCGAGCATTGCACGAGGAACAGTTTTGGTCGGGCGATCAAGTGCGAACATCCATTGCGCCCCGTGGGGCGCTAGCGTGATTCGTTGCCGGATTTGCCTGGCGTTGGAAGATCGAACTGAGAGGTCGTGGCTGCCCGCGACCTCCGGCGTGGTCGGCGAAGTCTTTGGCCGCGGATCGTGCGGAGCTCGCCATTCCATTCCGTCGCAATGCCACATCACGACCCCACGCCAATACATTGGACCAGCCGGTCGAGTGCTGCTCCCGGGAAACTCCGCGCGGAATGCGATCTCCGAAGAATTTGCAAGAGCTGCGATGCTTCCCGGAGAAAGTCGATCGGAAAAGCCGGTGTTTGCCGCACGGAAGGGACGCAGGTCAAATTGAAGAGCAGCATTAATTCGGGGAAACAGCAGAAAGAACAGCACGACAAGCGGCGAGGCCTGAAGGAGGAGTTTCCACGCGGTAACAACCGGAGGCCACACCGCACCCGGTGCCGCTCCGCGATGGAACTGGATCAGTGCGACAGCGAGCAAGGCAAAGGCGATCAGGAGACAAAGCGATGTCGTTAAGTCTTGGGAAAGGAAAAATCCACACAAGCAAAGCATCCACCCGATTAGTACCATGACTCGGAATTCGCGTGCCGTGTGTGCTTCGAGAATTTTCAGAGACGCGAGAACAACAAGGAGCGATATGCCTGCCTCGACGCCTTTAACAGAACCGTAACTCATAAAAGCTGTCGTAACCGCCATGGCGACGAGCATTAGTTTCAAAACGACAGAACGAAGCCGGTAACCCTTCGGTTCCATCCAAAATTTCAGTGCAAGCGAGAGAAGAAAAAGCGTTGGAACCCAAATGGCGAGAGCGTCGAAGAAGGGAGGTAGTGTGAAGAGCAATGCTGCCGCCATCCAAAGCAGCGGTCGCCGGGGAATGCTTGTATCCCTTTTAATCGGCCTGCTACTCCTACTCCTACTCATGCTCATGCTCACTACTGGTAGGGACTCCGCGCTGCGGCGTCCGGTCGGCGCAGCGCGCCGACCCTACCTCAAACAGACTCAAAGCGCGCAGACACGAGCGAAAATGCATTTGGCCAAGCGCGGGAGAAATTCGAACACCTGGAAGGCGAAGGCCATAAGGCTGTCGTGCACGTTCAGCCTCGATCACCCAGAGCGTGAGCTGTGACAACTTTTCTTCTACATCGGCAAGGCGGAGATCGAAAAAATCGAGACACACTGCGCCTTTAGTGTCGGCAGCAAACTCTTTTGTCATCAGGGGTCGGCCGCGCGCGACAGCTTTCCAATCAATGTGACGTTGGGATTCTCCGGGCACGTAGTCGCGGAGCCCTGCAAAATCGTCGCCATGCCCCATGCCTTGCTGAACCCCGTTATCGGCGAATCGTGAGTGATTCCTTGGCAGCTGAGAATTTCCGGCCGGCTTTGGATAGACAAGATAAGTTTGATTGGACACAAATCTCTTCGACGCGCGTACAAACCCGAGAGGGTAACAACTCGTTAGGTCTAAGTGTTCTATTTTATGCTCGCCTCTGTGATGCGTAGGAAAACGAAGAGTCAGACGCGCCGCGCTCTTGCGAGGGATGCAGTCGACCCGTTCACGTATTTTATGCGCGTAGGGCAAGACCACCTCGATTCCATAACGTGTCGCCCGGGAGTTGTTCATGATCTCAACCGGCAAGCAGACCTCGTCACCTGCAAAAGTTGGCTTGGCGGATTCAACTCTCAGGGCGACGCCAGCAAGATTGGTCAGAGTATTTGGAATCGAGACCAGAAAGATTGAGGCTAGCAAAAACAAGAGCAGGTAAATTGCTGCGCTGTTTTGACTCGACGCCGCGTACCACATGGCGCCAAGCACAAACAGTAGCGCTCCAAAACCTGCAGTTGGATAGGCCAGCGGAAACTTTGCTTTCACGGGACCGGCACACTGTGAAGCAGATTATCAGCGAGTGTCCGTCCGCTTTGACCCGACTCTTCGAGATCGTGCCCGAGCCGATGCGCCATGACTGCCATTCCTACGGCTTGGATGTCTTCGGGAAGGAGCATCTCGCGTCCGTGCATCAGCGCCCAAGCCTGCGAAGCATGCAGCAAAGCCAGCCCTGCGCGCGGGGACAGTCCCGTGACGTGGCGTTGTCGAGAGGCGTCCAGCAGGTCTTGCAAATAATCGAGCAACGCGGGTG
>DASXOI010000186.1:0-7528 GCA_036494375.1 Candidatus Udaeobacter sp. | reverse complement strand
CGCCCGCGTCATGGGCCACGCCGAATGGGCTTCAGGCGACTGGCCCGGGGTAGACGATTTCCTCGAATACGAGTGCCGGCTGAACGACATCATACCGCAATATAAGGATGCCGTAATCTGTCTTTATAATCTGACGAAGTGCGGCGGTAACCTTATCATCGACGTGATGAGAACTCACCCGATGATTCTCATCGGCGGCATCGTCCAGGAGAACCCGTTCTTTGTACCGCCGGATGAGTTTCTGCGGGAATTGCGCGAACGCCGCTCGCCCCAGACTAAAGTAACGGCCTGAAAGTTATCTAACGATGGAAGCAAAGGTGGACATTGGATTGGTAACTTTTTGCCCTGAGATGCTCTAAGATGCTCGGTTGCCTGATATAGACTTCGGAATCAGACCTGAAGCGGTTATGGCCGGTCAAGATAGAGACGATAAAATCGGGAAGTCAGATCACGGTTTGCGACGAGCCACGCCAGCCGTTTGGCGGTACGGTTTCTCTGTTTTATCGGTCGCGCTCTCCACCGCCGCTACCTTTCCAGTGCAGGATTTCGGGGTCCGGACCTCACTGTTCTTTCCCGCTATCCTGCTCGCAACGTGGTTTGGCGGCTCAGCACCTGGACTGCTCGCTGTCTTGCTCTCGACTTTGTCGATCAATTTCTTCTTCACCGAACCTTTTTACGCATTTGAATTTAGCGTTCGGGATATTCCGACTACTATTGCGTTTCTTTTTTCGGCGCTGGTTATCAGTTCGTGGAGCACCGCCCGGAAGCGTTCTGAGAATCGCTTGCGCGAAAGCGAATCAGCGCTTCGGAAGGCGCGGAATGAGCTGGGAGCTAAAGTCGAAGAACGAACCGCGAAACTTTCGCGCGCGAACGAGGAATTGCAGACAGAGATCATTGAGCGCAAGAGTGCGGAAGAAAAGCTCCGGCACAGCGAAGGGTTTTTAGCTGAGGGACAGAGAATCAGCCACACCGGAAGCTGGAGCTGGAAGGTTTCCAAGGGAAAGGTCACATGGTCCGAAGAGCATTTCCGGATTTTTGGGTTCGATCCTGAGAAGACCGAGCCATCGTTCCACTTATTCCTGGAAACGGTTCATCCGGACGATCGATCGTTTATTGAGCGAAGTCTCGATGAAGCCGTTCGCGAGAAAAGCGGTTTTAACTTGGAATTCCGAATCGCGCTGGCGGACGGATCTATTAAGCATGTTCAGGGCGTGGGCCGGCCCATGGTCGACAAGTCCGGCGAGGTCGATCACTATATCGGGACCACGGTAGACATCACCGAGCGCAAGCGTGGACAGGCACTGTTCGCCGGTGAAAAGCGTCTTCTCGAAATGATCGCAACCGGCGTTGCGCTCGAGGAGATTCTGAATTCCCTGTGCGTGATTATCGAAGAGTACCGTCGCGGCACGCTTGCATCTGTTTTGTTGCTTCGCCCGGATGGTCTTCATCTGGATTCGGTAGCGGGTCCGAGTCTTCCGAAAGGGTGGAGGCAGGAGATGGAGAAGCTGCCCATCGGACCTTGTGCGGGTTCTTGCGGAACGGCGGCATTCCGCGGAACACAGGTCATCGTTTCCGACATTGCAGCCGATCCACTTTGGGAAGTGCCGGAGCATCGTTCGGCCGCGTTAAGTCATGGGCTGCACGCTTCATGGTCGAATCCGATCCTCTCCTCGAAAGGAAAAGTGCTGGGAACCTTCTGCATTTACGGTCGCGATACGCAAAGTCCAAGCGCGCACGACCTGGGATTGATGGAGAAGGCGACACACCTGGCGCGAGTTGCAATCGAACGCGACCGCGCCGAAGCGGCCGTGCGCACCAGCGAGGAAAAGTATCGCGACCTGATCAACGCTTCGCCCGACGCAATCTGCGTTTTCGACGCAGATCGCAGATATGTTTTAGTGAATCCGGCAGGTGTCGAACTATCAGGCCGTCGGGAGCACGAATTGATCGGTTCTTCTGCCGCCGACACTTATTTGCCGGACGAACTCCACCTGTTTCAGGACAGGTTCGACAAATTGAAAGCTGAAGGTTCCTTGCGATTCGAGCGAAAATTCGTGCGCGGAAATGGTGAAGTGATCCCGGTGGAGGTTTCGTTGACTGCGCTGCGTGGCCAACATTACCAGGCCATCATCAGGGACATTAGTCATCGGAAGCGACGCGAGGCGCTCTTAGCCGGAGAAAATCGAGTTCTCGAGATGTTGGCCAAAAGCGATTCGCTTGCCGACATCCTCGATAACCTATGTCTGATGGTGGAAGAGCAATCCACCGGGGTCCTGGCCTCCATCTTATTAATGGATGCAAATGGCAAGCAGTTGCGACACGGCGGAGCGCCGAATCTTCCGAAAGCTTATACGGAAGCGATCGACGGCTCTTTCATCGGGCCTTCTGTCGGCTCATGTGGAACGGCCGCTTACCGCGCCGAACAAATAATTGTCTCCGACATCGCGACTGATCCATTGTGGGCTGAATTTCGCGACCTGGCTTTGGCGCATTCACTCCGCGCGTGTTGGTCCACGCCGATCTTTTCCGCTGAAGGCAAAGTGATCGGGACATTTGCCATGTACTATCGCGAGTCGCGGAGCCCCAGCGCGCGAGAGCAGGACACGATCAAACACATTACCCACCTCGCCGGCATCGCCATTCAACGTAAGTTGGCGGAAGCGGCCCGACGGGAGAGCGAAACTTATCTCGCGGAGGCGCAACGGCTCAGTCATACCGGGAGTTGGGCATGGACTCCTGCTACCGGTGAAATCAGGTACTGGTCGGACGAGACATATCGCGTGCTTGGTTTCGATCTGGAGGCCGGGCCACCGCGATTCGAAAAATTCTTTGGACGCCTTTGCGTTGAAGACCAGGACAGAGTCAGAGAGCTGTTCGGAAAAGCGATTGCCGAGAAAGCGGACTTCGAAACCGACTATCGAATTGTTCACCCGAACGGCGACTTCAAGGACATCCACGCAGTGGGACATCCGGTTATCGATGAGGCCGGTCGTTTTGTGGAGTTCGTGGGCACCGTTATCGATATCACTGAAAGCAAACGCGCCGAAGAAGCGCTGCGTGCTTCCGAGCAAGTGGCCCGGGGACAGGTGGAAGCGTTGGCGCAGAGTTTGGATGTCCTCGCGACGGCCCCGGACCCCGAAAAGTTCATTGGTCAGATGTTAAGTACAATTGGCCGGCTGTTGAACGCGCAAAGCGTAAGCTTATGGTTACTCGATAGCTCAGATGACTCACTCATCTTACGCTCAATGTCAGATGGCGGAAAAGCGGGCGTGCTCGAGCCGGAACACCCATTCGTCAAAGACCCATTGTCGTGGAAACAGAACGCGGTAATCGAAGAATTGCTTTTCACGGCCGGTCCGGTGGTTTGCGATGACATCGCAATTGATCCGCGGATTAACGGTGAGTGGGGCGAATATTTGAAGCGAAGTGGCACAAAAAGATTTCTCGCCGTTCCAATGTTGGTAAGCGGACAAGTTCGGGGTTTTGTCGGTATTCGCCATCTCGATAGTGCGTCTTATCGGCCGGAGGAAATAGAATTAACTCAGGCGCTCGCGCATCAAGTCATGCTTGCGCTGCAACTCAATGAATTTGCCGAACAGGGTCAGCGCGCAGCGGTCCTCGAAGAGCGAAACCGAATGGCCCGCGATATTCACGACACACTCGCACAAGGCTTCACCGGTGTGATTGTGCAGTTGGAAGCAGCCGAGGACGCAATTTCGTGCGGTTCCCGCAACGAAGCGGACAATCACTTGCATCGCGCCGGCGAACTAGCCCGGCGCAGTTTGAGCGAAGCGCGCAGGTCAGTTCACGCGTTGCGTCCGCACGCCTTGGAGGAACACAATTTTTGGGAAGCCCTTAAGGGTACTATTAAGAACACGACCGTCGGAACGGCGCTCCACGCAACCTTTGAAGCGCAAGGCAAGCTACCGGAGCTTCCTCAGCGCTGGCAGGAAAATCTACTGCATATCGGACAGGAAGCTTTGACCAACGCGCTCAAGTACGCTCACGCGCGGCACTTCAAAACACGATTGACCTACAAGGCGAAAGAACTTCGTCTGGAACTTCGTGACGACGGCGATGGATTCAAAGTCAAAGATCGACATGACGGTGTCGGTCTTAGTGGAATGCGCGAGCGGGTCGAACAAATGGGCGGCGAATTGGAAATCGCCAGCGCACGCGGTAAGGGCACGACGATCACGGTGTTCCTGCCGTGCAACGGAGAATCGAAGTCATGACATCCAAAAAGAAAACTGCGGCCAGTTCTAAGAAGTCGGCAAAGAAACCAAAGTCAGCCCCGAAGAAAGCGCCGAAAGTTGGAGACACCAAAAAAGCTCGTATCACCGTACTCATCGCTGACGATCACAGCGTTGTCCGCGAAGGCCTGGTTTCGCTGATTACTCGAAAAGCAGACATGACCGTCGTCAGTGAGGCCAGTAATGGACGCGAGGCGGTGGAGCTTTGGAAACAACATCACCCCGATGTGACACTGCTCGATCTGCGCATGCCAGAACTCGATGGCGTAGGCGCGATTAAAGAAATTCGTGAACAGGACGAGAAAGCGCGCATCATTGTCCTGACGACCTTTGATGGCGACGAAGATATTTACCGCGCCATTCAAGCCGGCGCGAAAGGTTACCTGCTCAAAGACGTGCCGCGCGAAGCGCTGATGGATTGCATTCGCCGGGTGCACGCCGGCGAAACTTGTGTTCCCGTGCATCTTGCAGCCAAGCTGGCGGAGCGCGTCAGCGGCGAAACTTTGAGCGCGCGTGAGATCGACGTGCTCAAACTGATGGCCCAGGGAAAAAGCAACAAAGAGATCGGCTCTGCATTATTCATCAGTGAAGGCACGGTGAAATCACACGTAAAAGCCATCTTCGCCAAGATGAACGTCATTAGCCGCACCGAAGCCGTCGCCAGTGCCACTCGCCGCGGCTTGATCCAATTATAGGTAGGAGGTCGCGCTCCGGCATCTGCAAACATCGCAGCGCAATCTCCTGCCAAATTCTCAAAATGAATCCTTCTGAGAATCTAGTGGCGTTTGGCGCGCCTGGAATCGAACCGCGCTGGACGTCGAGCGCAAAGGAAGGCGTGGGCACAGCGTATCACACCAGCTGCCGTGTCTGGTTCACGCTCAGTCACGGAATCGTCAACGAGATTTACTATCCGCACGTCGACAAACCAAACACGCGCGATTTTCAGTTTCTCATCAGCGACGGTGAAACGTTTTGCCACGAAGAAAAACGCGACCTGAATCACGTGATCGAATATCCCGAACGCGATTGTGTATTTTATCGCCTCACGAATTCAGAGCCGAACGGCCGTTATCGTTTGATCAAAGACGTGCTTACCGATCCGCACCTCTCGGTCTTGCTGGTGCACACCAAGCTCGAGGTCTTCGATGAATCGTTGCGCGGCAAGTTGCGCCTGTACGCGTTGCTGGCGCCGCACCTGGCTGGTTTTGGTGCCGGCAACTCCGGCTGGTGTTGTGAAGTCGGAGGTATCAAACTCGTCCGCGCTCAGCGTGAAAATATTCACATGATCATGGGATGCAGCGCCGGCTTTCCCCGCCGGTCGATCGGCTATGCCGGCTTCAGCGACGGCTGGCAGGACCTCATGCGCCACTTCAAAATGGAGTGGGAATTTCAGGCAGCCGAGAACGGAAACATCGCTTTGACTGCGGAAATCGATCTGCCGGAGAACGGCGAATTCACAATCGCTGTCGGGTTTGGCCGAAGTTACCAGGGCGCAGCGACAAAGTTGTTCCAATCGCTTGCCGATCCGTTTGAGTCGCACCGCCAGGCGTACGTTCGGCAATGGCAACGCGCTGTGGTCAACCCCAAATTCGACTTTAGCAGTGATACATCTGACGGCGGTGGCATATATCGGCTGAGCCGATGCGTGTTGCTCACCCATGAGGATAAAATTTTCCAAGGCGCAATGGTAGCATCGCTGAGTATTCCATGGGGCGAAACGAAGGGGGACCAAGATCTCGGCGGCTATCATCTGGTATGGACGCGCGACCTTGTGCACAGTGCCACGGCGCTGCTTGCCACCGGGCAGGCAAGCACTCCGTTGCGCTCGTTGATCTGGCTGGCGGCTATTCAGCGGACGGACGGCAGCTACCCGCAAAATAGCTGGATCGATGGGACGGCCTATTGGTCAGGGTTGCAGCTGGATCAAGTTGCTTTCCCGATACTCCTGGCGTGGCGTTTACACAAGCACCACACGCCTAACTTGTTTACTCCTCACGCGTTGATCGGGCGTGCCGCGGCGCGCCTCATCTTGCAGGGGCCGGTCACGAGCCAGGACCGGTGGGAAGAGAACGCCGGTTACTCACCTTCGACTCTGGCCACCGTCATTGCCGCTCTCGCCTGCACCGGAGAGTGGTCCCGGGAATTGGGCCTAACGAACTCGGCCGATTTCATTTTTGCCTATGCTGACTGGCTCGCTGCACACGTCGAAGAATGGACAGTCACGACAGAGGGCGAGCTGGTCCCTGGAATTCGTCGCCATTACATCCGCATCACGCCAACAGATCCTAACGCGCCTGATCCGCACGCCGATCCAAACACAGCGATGATCCAGGTCGCCAACGGGGGCGGCCTGCATCCGGCGCGCAATGTCGTCGGTGGTGACTTTCTTCATCTGGTGCGATACGGAATTCGCCATCCAAACGATCCGATCGTGTGCGACTCAATCGAAGTGACTGATCGCGTGCTCAAGCACGATCTGCCACAGGGTCCGGGCTGGCGTCGTTACAATCACGATGGCTACGGCCAAAAGGACGACGGCAGCGCGTTCGACGGAACAGGTGTCGGACGTTGCTGGCCGATTTTAACAGGCGAACGAGGGCATTACGAACTAGCCGCCGGTCGCGACCCAAAACCGTTCATCAAGACAATTGAAGATTTTTCTAATAATGGCGGCATGATTACCGAACAGGTATGGGATGGCGAGGATTTGCCGGACGCCAGGCTGAAACGCGGTTGCCCAACAGGCGCGGCAATGCCGCTTTGCTGGTCGCACGCCGAATATGTTTCGCTGGTGCGTAGTCGCCACGACGGTGTTTGCTTCGACCGCGTCGAGCCTGCGTACCAACGCTACGTCGTAAATCCTGTGCAAAGTCGATATGAAATTTGGACTCTGCGTCATTCTCTGCGGCGTGTGTCGCGCGGAAAAATTTTGCGAATCATCCTCGCCGTGGAAGCAACGATCGTCTGGTCCACTGATAACTGGGCGCGAACTAACAAAGCGGAGACAATCCACCAAGACGGATTGAATTTGTGGTTCGCAGATTTCCCAACCGCAGACTTGCCCCACGGTTCCGCATTTGCTTTTACGTTTTTTGGGAAGCGCGATCAGCGTTGGGAAGACCGCAGGTGGCAAGTGGACGTTTCATAACCAGCTCGAGTGGCCCAGTCAGCAGATCCACTCAAATATGAGCGAAATTTTTTCAATTTATCTGGCGCGCCACGGCGAGACTGCCTGGAGCCTGACAGGTCAGCACACCGGGGTTACCGACTTGCCG
>DASXOI010000185.1:0-2011 GCA_036494375.1 Candidatus Udaeobacter sp. | reverse complement strand
CATCGAATTGTGTCGATCGACGAGCACCTGCCCGAAGCCGAAGCATCAATGATGGAGACTGCTCATCTCAGCGATTCGCACGGTTACGACCGGGCCTGGGCATCGAACATTGTGAAACGCGCCTGGCAACAGTTGCAAAATGCGTTTGAGGCGGAAGGGAAAGCGGAATGGCTCGATGTGTTAAGACCGTTCGTTAGCAGCAGTGGACGGACGCCGCCAAATCAGGAAGAAGCGGCAAAGAAACTTGGAGTTCCCATCGCGACGCTGCGTACCTGGATTTGGCGGCTGCGTCAGCGTTACCGCGAAGCATTGAGGACGGAAGTGGCGAGCACCGTCTCCGATCCGGCCGATGTCGATCAAGAGCTTCATTATCTTTACCAAATCCTGACAACATGAGCGCTGGACCTGAAATTGTTAAACGCGAATCAGGGGTCATACGCGGATCAAGGCTGTCCCTCGAAAGAGGTAGAACGGACCCACTCTTCCGTAGCAGTATAAAATCTAGCAGAAGCGCGGGGGCTATTGTGTCGGCTCTAATCGACAATGGGCCGGTGCAAGCCCTTTCCGGAAATCACTCGAACGGTACCGGTGTGATTGAAAATGGCATCGACCTGCTGCGGCGTCCCGGGTTAAATAAGTCGATTGCATTTACCGAAACCTGCTCAAGCTGCGGAGGACCGCTCACGCAAGGCGAATGCCTTCGTTGTCTCGTTAGTCTTGGTTTTCTAAGCGATAGCCAACAGCCGGACAAAGTCGAAAACGGCCGACGATTGACACCAGGGCCGCTCAAGTACGATCACTTTGAAGTGGAAGTTGGCGCGGACGGCTTTCCGGTCGAGCTCGGCGCCGGAGCAATGGCGATAACTTATCGCGCGCGCGACACAGTGTTGAATTCCACCGTCGCGCTAAAAGTAATCGACCGAAGAGTCGCGCAAAATCCCGGGGCGCGATCACGCTTCTTGCGCGAAGCACGGGTGGCCGCGCAAATCCATCACCCCAATGTGGCGCGTGTCACTCACTATGGTGAACAAGACGGTGAGTGTTTCTATGTCATGGAGTTGGTTGAGGGCGAAACGCTCGAGGCCAGGGTCCGACGCGAAGGTCCAATGCCGCTCGCAGTCGCGCTCGAAGTAATGGAGCAGGCGGCGCGTGCGCTCGCGGCCGCAGAAAAGTGTGGGGTTGTGCATCGGGACATCAAGCCGTCCAATATCATGCTCGAGTCGGATGCCAGCGGAGCGCTTTTGGTCAAAGTAATCGACTGCGGCATCGCTAAAATCCTCGATGCGGAGGTAGAAAGCGGAGCCGAGCAAACTCAAACCGGATTCATTGGAACTCCGGCTTTCGCCAGTCCCGAGCAATTCGCTCCTTCCGAAGCGATGAAAATCGATACGCGTTCTGACATCTATTCGTTAGGCGCGACCTTTTGGTATTTGCTTTCCGGCCGTGTGCCATTTGTTGGTCGCACGCTCCGAGAAGTAGCGGCAAAACAGGCCGAGGAACTTCCGCTCGAGCAACTGAAGAATGCTCACGTCCCGGCGCGTGTGGTCGCGCTCTTGCAGTCGATGTTGGCTGTCGATCCTGCGAAGCGCCCGCAAACAGCGCGCGAACTGCTATCGGCCATCCATGGTTGCTACACAAAATTCAGCACGGAAGCACGTTCACGCCGGAAGCGATCTATCATAGTCGCTGCCGGAGCGATTCTAGTTCTCGGGGCGATCGCAATCGGCACCTGGCTACATCAACGCGTGCAATCTTCCGCCGAGATCGAGCGCTCGATCGCGATTTTGCCTTTTGAAAACCTGAGCGAAGACAAAGCGAATGCGTACTTCGCCGAAGGTATACAGGATGAGATTGTGACGCGCTTATCCAAGATCGCCGATTTGAAGGTAATCTCGCGCACTTCCACGCAGCATTACAAAAGCGCGCCGGAAAACCTGTCTCAGATCGGCAAGCAGCTTGGGGTTGCTCACATCCTGGAAGGAAGTGTGCAGAGGAGCGGCGACGGAGTGCG
>DASXOI010000184.1:0-3883 GCA_036494375.1 Candidatus Udaeobacter sp. | reverse complement strand
TGACGATTGGCTGAACTTCGCCGCAAAAAGGACATTCATAATCTCCGTACTCCAGCAATGCAATCGGCGCGTCAATCGTGCCTTGAAAGTGATCGCGTTCAGGGTCCGGCAATTTGAGATACATTCGGTTGATCATTTGGCCTCCATCGTTGCGGGCACTGTTTGTTTGTTTTGCAAATCCTCCAACGCAGAAAGAATTCCATCGGCTCCGGGGTTAACGCCGATTGGTGAAACAAAACTCCAGTAAACCTTCCCGTTGGCATCGATCACAAACAGCGCTCGCTCGCTCACACCATCCTTGTAGCGGTAGACTCCGTAATGACGGGCGACGTCCCCCTTCGGCTCGAAGTCGGCGAGAAGCGGAAAATGTAGTTTGCGATCGCGTGCAAATGCTGCGTGACACCAGGCGCCATCGACAGAGATTCCAATTAGTTCAGCGCCGAGGTCGTGAAATTCCTTCAACATTTCGTTGTAGAGAGCCATCTGATCTCCACAAACCGGGCTCCAATCTGCCGGGTAAAACGCCAGCACCACCGGCTGACCACGAAATTCACTCAAGCTAAGCCATTGGTCGGGCGTACTTCGTAAAGTAAAATCTGGCGCCTCCGTTTTGGGAGGCAGGACGGACCGCCGACTCTTGGAGTACATCTCCTTGTAGGCATGTTCTGGTTCCGACTTTGTACTTGTCGAAGGCATTGCTTCAGTCGTCGTTAACATAAAGAACGGTGATTGGTTTGCGAAATGGCGCGGCGCGGCGCTTTCTGGTGTGCAGGGCATTCTGCGCTGGTTCGAACAATTGAATTTCGCGCGATCTGGTTTGTGCGATCGCCATAACATGCCCTCCTTATCTTTATCGAAATTGGGTCGACGCGCGCGCGTCTGATTCACTGTAGACGCACGCGCGAAAATACGGACGCAGCGTTTACTCAGGCGACCTTAAAGCGCGTCTCCGAAATCGGCTCTTCACGGATACTTCCTTTTGCGAGAGCGTCGAGTGCGTCAACAGTATTCTGCACCTTATGAGTGATGTGCGTCTACTTGTGGACTTGTCCTAAACGCTGGCCGTCCGGACAGCGATAACACCTTTCCAGTTTCGCATCCGGAACGCGACAATCATGAGCAAAATTCCGAAAACAACGGCCCAGGCTGCGATCAACCAGACCAAGGCTAGTGCGCCGGCTGCGGGCTGCAGCAACAGAATGATGCCAAACGCGACCGAGGCGATGCCCGCCAGGACAAGCAACCATTCGTTTGTGATGATTTTGCGTAATCTCACTGCAGCGACGAGCTCCATCACGCCGGTCACTATTGCCCAGGCAGCGATCAGGATTAGCAAACCGAGCGCAGTGATGCCAGGCATCACCAAACTGAACAATCCAGCCAGAATGCCAAGCAGTCCGCCGAGAATTAAACTGCCTACTTTCGGATAACCCTTGGGAGTTTTCGCTGCGAGAACGAGCGATAGAACGCCGTTCACAAGAGCGAAAGCTCCGAAGAGCCAGACTAACGTGAGCAAAGTGGCGCCCGGCCACATGAATGCCAGGATGCCGAACAGCGCTGCAATCAAGCCGCGCAGAGCCAGCAACCACCAATTTACTCTGAACGTGTCGACCACGGTGACGCGGCTACCTGCTTCCACATCATCAGTTCCATTCATTTTCGCTTCCTCCGATAATTGGACTTCGCGTTTCTTTTTTGAGACGAAATTGTGGAGGCATCGCGAACGCCGGAGGTTTTCGTCCGCGATAGCAATCGTATGTCCGAGCGCAATCGTTCCAAAGCGGCGGTTAGGTCGAGGATGATCTTGATTCCGGCGAGATCGTCGCCGCAAACGGTCCGAAGAGCTTCGATCCGGCGTAAAGTGCGAACGGCATTTCCATTAAAATAGTAGCCATGGTTGGCCGTGGTAGGCGCCGGCGATAGAAGACGATACTTACAATAGACAAGAATAGTGCGGCGCGGCACATCCACGATTCGCGATGTGGCTTCAATCGTGTAGAGCGCGTCGGCTGGCGGCTCAAACAATTGGATCTCGCGGGAGGATAATTCCGCGAGTTCCGACATTCGTGTCGGACTTCTGGTTGTGTTGATCATTCAAGTAATCCTACCGGCTCCGAGACTCATCTTGCCTCTGCCGTTTGCTGGCGTTGTTTGTTTGTTTGTTTTGCAAATCCTCCAACGCCGAAAGAATTCCGTCTGCACCGGGATTAACTCCAATTGGCGAGACAAAGCTCCAGTAAACTTTCCCCTCCGCATCAACAACAAACAGCGCGCGCTCGCTGACACCATCCTTGTCACGGTAGACGCCGTACCGACGCGCCACGTCGCCCTTCGGTTCGAAGTCGGCGAGAAGCGGAAAATGTAGTTTGCGATCGCGTGCAAACGCGGCGTGGCACCATGCGCCATCCACCGAGATTCCCATCAGTTCCGCGCCGAGGTCATGAAAGTCTTTGAGGATTTCGTTGTAGAGAGCCATCTGATCGCCACAGACCGGACTCCAATCAGCTGGGTAAAATGCGAGCACGACCGGCTGACCGCGGAATTCGCTCAACGTAAGCCATTGATCAGGTGTGCTTCGCAAGGTGAAATCGGGCGCTTCCACTCCTGGAGGCAGCGCTGTGCGTCCGCTCTTGGAATACATTTCTTTGTAACCATGTCCCTGCCCAGACTTCCGGTTGGTCGCGGTGTTTGCTTCCATCGTCGTTGGCATTGAGAGAAGAACTTCGTTCACAAGGAGCGGTGACACCCGTTTCTATTTGATCATAAATGGCTCCAGGCGCGCGCGCCGCAATCCTAAATGTGACGCGCGCTCTCGAGCGAGCCGTCATCGCGCTTGCTCAGGCGACCTTCACTTCAATCTGTTTCGGTTTGGCCTGCTCGCTCTTTGGTACATGCACCATGAGCACGCCGCTCTTGAACTCCGCGTTTACTTTGTTGAAATCAGCATCGTCGGGCAAGGCGAAGCTGCGCATGAACGTGCCGTAGCCGCGTTCGACGCGATGATATTTCCTTTTCTTTTCTTCCTTCTCAAACTTCCGTTCGCCGGAGATGGTTAACACGCCGTTTTCGACCGTGACCTTTACCTCTTCCTTTTTCATCTCAGGCAACTCGGCCTTGATGAGATATTCCTTTTCATCCTCGGTGATGTCCGCCAACGGCGTCCATTCGGGCAGAGTGATCTCTTCGCGACCGTTTCCGCGCCGTTGCGGCCGGCCAAAGAGGGTTGAAAGACGGTTTTGGAATTCTTCCATTTCTCGCAATGGCTCCCAGCGGGCAAGTGTCTGTTGCATTTCGATGTTCCTTTCGCGTTTGTTGTTGAACTTTGATTAGTTGGATCGGCAGCATGAGTGCTACCTACAGTAATATCGGACGGCTCACGGGCTTGGCCCGGTATCTTAAGTTGCCATTTTCCGGCCAGCGCATGCTTTCATCAAGATCAGGCCGCGGAGAATTCGCGCCTTTAGGCAATGGGATCAAACCGCTCATAGCCGTCTGAACAAGACATGAACAAGAGGTGACCCGGCTTGAACGACATCTTCGGATTGTTGGCTTGATTCTGCTAAGCGTTTCGAACCGCGACACTGTCTCACGCGTAGTCCATTGGCAGGATCACCCGGAAAGAGGTGCCCGAGCCGATTTCGCTTTCGATCCGCCCCTTGAGCAGTTGAACAAGACAGCGCACGATTGCGAGACCGAGTCCGGCACCGGGCTGGCCCGTACAAGTTTCGGGAAGACGTTGAAAGTCCTCGAAAATCTTTTCCCGGCTCTGCAGAGCAATGCCGGGGCCGGTGTCATCGACTTTCAGGATCCAGCACTCAGCGCCGAGTCGTGCGAAGCGGAGGCTTACGTTGCCGGACCGTGTGTACTTCACTGCGTTCGTGCC
>DASXOI010000183.1:0-8243 GCA_036494375.1 Candidatus Udaeobacter sp. | reverse complement strand
CATTTCCCGCTTTACGAGGCTTCTCTCCTGTCCATGCGGACGGTGGAGTCGCCATTTATTTTTCTTCTTGTTTTGGCTGGTCTTTTTTCCGGTGGAAAATTCGACGTTTCTTTTTGTCAGGGTCTTCCGGCGCAGCGGCAGTCGGCGCGTCAGCCTTTGGTTCTGCTGTCGATTTCACCTGAAAAACAAGTTGCGCCGTCACATCGTGATGCAGTTTGATGGCGACCTCGTGCTCGCCAGTATCTTTGATCGGTCGCTCCAGAGCAATTTTGTGCCGATCGATCTCTGCGCCGACTTCGTTTTTCAACCGGTTTACGATGTCCTGCGCCGTCACTGATCCGAATGCTTTGCCAGTTTCGCCAGTCTCCAATGTAAAAACAAACCGCGCCTTGCCGATTCGGCGCGCAACTTCCTCAGCGTCGTTCAACTCGCGCGCTTCGCGTTCAGCACGCTTTTGCTTAAGTGCATTAAGCTGGCGCAAAGCCGCCGGTGTAACTTCGTGCGCCATATTGCGCGGCAGAAGATAGTTGCGCGCATAACCGCGACGCACCTTAACCAAGTCCGCCTCGGCTCCGAGCCCGGGAACATTTTCTGTCAGGATGAGTTCAGTTAAAGGCATAATGATGTCTTTTCTAAAATGCGTCGCGAAATTTCAACCGCGAATTGTCCGGGGGCGACGACTATAAAACCGCCGCGCACACTGTCAATGAACGATTGCCATAAAACCAATTATTGCCCGTAACGTTCTAAAATATTGCATTTCATTGACACCGGCTTTCAAGCCGGTGCAACACGTCTGATTCCAAGCGCAGCCGTTTCAACGGCTTGCTCCTGTGTGCCGCGAATTAAGCTGTTCAAACAGCTTTAGAACCAGTGTCGTTGCGCACCAGCCTGAAGGCCAGTGTTAATGACGCCCTAGACCATTCCGAGCTTCATTCGGCCGGCTTCGCTGATCATGTTTTGATTCCACGGCGGATCCCAGACCAGTTGAACATCGGCTTCATCGATCCCGTCTACACTTAGAATTTTGCTCTGCGCATCATGTGCGATCGCCGGTCCCATTCCGCAACCGGGCGCGGTCAAAGTCATTTTTACTTCAACGCGCGTTCCCCCATCGTCTTTTTTGATCAAGCGACAATCGTAGACCAAACCGAGATCAACAATGTTAACGGGGATCTCGGGATCGTAACATTGCCGGAGCTGGTTCCAGACGTCTTCCTCTGAAACTTCGCCGTTGGTGGGTGCAGATTTTTCCGTTTGCTGCGGCTGCGGCTTTTCCAACCCGAGCGCGTCCAGATCTTTATCCGCCACTCGCGCAAGTCCCTGGTAAGTTGCGATCGTATAGCTACCTCCGAGGCTTTGCGTGACGACGCCCTGCGTCCCGGCCGGAATGGTCGTCTTCTGGCCACTAGGAATTTGGATCGCATCGCAATCTCGGCTCAATGTGAATTCAGTGTTCTCGTACATGCTTCTACCCTCTGTCTGTTAGTATGCCACAAATGAAAGGAATGACGAAGCACCAATAAACGGCAACACGGTCATCCTGAGCGGAGCGCAACGGAGTCGAAGGACCCCGCAGAATAGCTCAAGGGCTTCATCACGGGATTCCTCGACTTTGCTCGGAATGACGGCAGTAGCGTAAATTCCTTCGTCATTCATCATTCGAATTTCGTCATTCCTAATACACATCCCGCTTGTAGCGCTTCTCGGTTTTTAGCTTCTCTACGTATTCGTTCGCTTGATCGACGCTCTTGCCACCCTGCTCTTGGACAATGTTGCGCAGGGTTGCATCTACGTCCTTGGCCATTCGGCGTGCGTCGCCGCATACGAAAAACTGGGCGCCCTCAGCGTCGATCCATTTCCAGATTTCGGCCGCGTTTTCCGCCAGCTTGTGTTGCACATAAATTTTCTGGGCCTGGTCCCGAGACCACGCGCAGTCTAGCCGCGTAAGAGTGCCCTTTTTCATGAATGCGTCGAAATCGTCCTCATAAGCGAAGTCGCATTTCACGTGCTGCGCTCCGAAGAAGAGCCAGTTTTTTCCCTTCGCGCCGGTGACCTGGCGTTCCTGCAAGTACGCTCGGAAAGGGGCAACACCTGTACCTGGTCCAATCATGATGATCGGCGTATCGGGATTTTCCGGAAGATGAAAATGTTTTGCGTTGCTGGGGAAAACCGGAATGGGCACATCGTCGGCGCGCTCCGCGAGAAATGAAGAAGCCACGCCACTGCGGACGCGGCCATGACTTTCATAACGCACGACGTCCACAATGAAATGCACTTGATCGGGAAACGCCTTGAGGCTCGAAGCTACTGAATAGAGTCGCGGCTGTAATTTTGACAGCAATCCGACAAATTCTTCCGGACTAAAGTGCGCAGATCGATGGTCAACGAGAAAGTCGATCACTTCCATGCCCCAGAGATAAGTCTGCAGATCCTGTTTGCGGTCCGGAGCGAGAAGCGAATGCAGGGTTGGCGCGGCATCGGCGCGTTGTGCGATCGCCTTTAAGAATTTCGGCGTCGGTTGGGTTATGCTGTAGTCGCGCATCAAGGCTTCCCGCAGCGACGTTGGCTCTCCTTTCAGCCGTGGCACTTGTTCATCGCCGGTGGCGCCAAGCGCGCGAATGATTTCATTCACCAGATCGGGATCGTTTGTGGGGTACACGCCGACCGAATCGCCTACCTCGAAGTTCAATCCCCAGCCGGTGAGATCGAGCTCAAAATGGCGTGTGTCCTTTTCTGACTCGGACCCGCTCAGCCGCCGGTTGACCAGCATTCTGGCGGGAAAAGGATTGGTCCGCGAATACGGCAAGGCAGCAACAGTGGCAGTAGCTTCAGTCATAGCAGCATTTTCTTAGCGGCGATTTGTAATCCCCGCAAATGTTCACCCCGCGATTTCCAGTCGCGAGCATCGAGCAAACTCACGCGTTCTTAGAGGAACGCTTCGATCGGCGGCTTGCCTTCGATTTTCCCGTGGCCGGCGCGACCGCAAAGTCTACCTGCCGTTTAAAGAGATCAACACGCGCAACGAAAACTGACAGCTTGTCGCCAACGGTAAATCTTTTGCGTGATCGTCTGCCGATAAGCTGGCGCCTGGCGGGTTCAAACACATAAAAGTCGTCGGTCAGCGAGGAAACATGGACGAGACCAGTGAGCAGAGCGTCAGGTAATTCGACCATCACTCCGTAATTGCGGATATCGACAACTGTCGCTGAAAAGATCTGCGGCTTACGGCCAGCGAGTTGTTGTTGGAAAAACTCAAGCTTTTTCATCATCGCTGCATCGATCTCGGCTTCGGCCGCATTTCGCTCCGTCGTTGAGATGTGTTCGGCGATAGAAGCAATCTCCGCCATATTCGGATGGTAGGGATCCCGCAGGCGCGGGAGGCCGTCCGGCGCGCTCGGCGAGCGCACGCTACCTAACGCGCGGTGCACGACCAGGTCGGCATAACGCCGGATGGGACTGGTGAAATGCAAGTAATTCGTCTTCGCCAAACCGTAGTGCCCGAGCGGCTGAGGATCGTACCGCGCGCGTTTAAGACTCTTAAGCAAACCGATCTTCAGCGCCTGCTCTTCAGATTTTCCACGGATTTCGGAAAGCAATCGCTGCAATTCAGCGCGATGCGTTAGATCGCCAACTTTGTAACCAAAACTGAGCGCGAATTCACGGTACTCTCCGAGCTTTTCCGGATCCGGATTTTCGTGAACGCGATAGATTGTTGGGATTGCGCGCTTTTTCAATTCCCGCGCCACCGCTTCGTTGGCCGCCAGCATGAATTCCTCGACTAACTGATGCGATTCATCGTTCTCGACACGTTCGAGCCGAATTGGTTTGCCTTGCGCATCGACCCAGACTTTTACCTCTGGAAAATCAAGCTCCAGCGCGCCGCGTTCGAATCGTTTTCGTCGCAGTAATGCGGCAAGCTCCCACGCAAGATGAAGCCGTTCGCTCAACTGATCGCGCCGCGCACCTTCAAGGAATGACTGCTTCCCAGCCGTCATTTTGCCCGCGACGGCTTGGAAGCCGTCGTTCCTTGGTTGCGATTTCAAGATTGCATACGCCTGTTTGTAAGTGAGTCGCCGCGCACTCCGGATGACTGTTCTCGCAAAGCGCGCACTTTTTGCATTTCCGTTCTTGTCGAACTGAATAAAAACCGACTGCGTGAGCCGATCGACTTCTGGCTTAAGGCTGCAAACACCGTTGCTCAACCGCTCGGGCAACATTGGGATGACGCGGTCGGGCAAATAAACGCTGTTGCCGCGCCTTCGCGCCTCACGGTCCAACGCGCTGCCCGGCTGCACGTATGCGGAGACATCGGCGATGTGCACGCCGAGCTGCCAGGCGCCGTTTGCAAGCTTCTCCACGTTAATGGCATCGTCGAAATCCCGCGCGTCATCCGGATCGATCGTGACAATGAATTGGTTGCGCAAATCTTCGCGTCCGGCAATTTGCTGCGCATCCACACTTTCTGGAATCCGCTCCGCCTGTTCCAGCACATTTGGCGGAAATTCCGTTGGCAAATGATATTTCCGAACAACCGCAAGCACATCTACGCCTGGCGCCGACGCGGGCCCAAGCACCTCGATGATTTCGCCCTCGGGATTCACGTGACGCGATTGCCAGTCCTCAAGGCGCACGACGACCTTGTCACCTATTGCAGCGACGGTCTCCGACCGCCCACCTTCCGGCGATCCCGCTACAGGGCGCACATATACGTCGTGCACGAAACGCGGATCATCCGGCACCACATAATAAAAATTCCGTGATCGCTGCAGCGTGCCGACGACCGTATCGTGCGCACGCTCCAGAATGCGAATCACGCGCCCTTCACGGCGTCCTTTTACCCGGCCGGCTGGCGCTTCAGGCGATATACGCGCAACGACACGGTCTCCATGCATCGCTGTTCCGACGTTTTCCGCCGCAATGAAAACGTCTGACTCGCCTGACTTTTCCGGAGTGAGAAAACCGTAGCCGACTGGATGAACCGACAGTTTGCCGGTTACAAGGTCCGCCTCAGCCGGAAGCACATATCGGTTCTTGCGGATGCGCGCGATTTCGCCCTCGCGCTCGAGCTCGCCCAACGCTTTCCGTAGTGCGACCCGTTCGCTTGCAGTCAGGCCAAGTTTGCGAGCGATATCGGTTTTGTCGAGCGGCCGGTAATCTTTTCGCACCAGAAGCGCCAGAACATTTTCTCGAATCTTCCCTCCGGCTTTGTTCATTTGGCGGGAAGATAGCGCGAGCCTCTGGCCCGCTGCGGCGGGCGAGACGCATGCGCTACCTTAAGGCGCACCAGAATTTGGTCGCGAATGTTGCGTCCGTTTACAGCCATATCATCGAAACAATATGCGTAGGTTTGTCGATTTAGCGCGATTTCAATCGGAGGTCTGGCAATGAAGGAGAAGATAACTACCGGAGCAGCTCTGATATTACTAGCGGTAATGGCTTCATTCGCTGCAGAAGGAGCGCGAATCACAATCACAAGCTCGGCTTTCCAGAAAGGTGGCAATATACCACCAAAATTCACATGTGACGGGGCGGATACGAGCCCGCCTTTGCAGATAACTGGCGTTCCTTCGAACGCGAGAAGTCTTGTTTTGATTGCTGATGATCCGGATGCGCCCGGCGGATTGTTTACTCACTGGCTGATCTGGAATATCCCGCCACAGATCAATTCAATTTCGGAGGGCAGCGCGCCAAAAGGCGTGCATGGCACAAATGATTTTGGCAAATCAGATTACAAGGGTCCGTGTCCGCCGCCAGGCACGCATCGGTATTCGTTCAAGATTTTCGCTCTTGATCGCGAACTGGATTTGCGCGGTGGTGCAAAGCGCAGCCAATTGGATGCCGCGATGAAAGCTCATGTCATCGCACAGGGCGAGCTCGTCGGACGATACGCAAGAAAGTAGCGTGAGCCTCCGGCCCGCCGCGGCGGGCGGAATGCATGCGCTACCACGCCTTCGAATAAAGCGTCCCCTGTGTTAGTCTGACTCGTAATGCGCGAGAGAATCTGGAAAATCGGTAAGCGCGTCTTCGATGTCTCCCGCCATGGGTTAATCATGGGAGTGTTAAATGTCACGCCGGACTCATTTTCGGATGGCGGTGAATTTCTCACGACAGACAAAGCGACAGAACGCGGCTTTCAACTGGCAGCGGAAGGGGCTCACATTATCGACGTCGGCGGCGAATCGACGCATCCCGGTTCGCAGCCTGTCACAGTTGCGGAGGAACTGCGTCGCGTGATTCCGGTAATAGAAGAGTTACGCCGAAAGCTTGACGTCACCATTTCAATCGACACGTCGAAAGCGGAGGTGGCCCGTGCGGCGATTGAGGCGGGCGCTTCGATTGTGAACGACGTCACTGCCGGGCAAGGAGACGAACAAATGCTGCCCCTCGTTGCCGAAACCAAGTCGGGGTTCATCATCATGCACATGCAAGGAACGCCTCGGACGATGCAGATGCAGCCGCAATACGCAGACGTCGTTGTAGAAATTTCTGAATTTTTTCGACAACAATATGCCCGCGCCATAGGTTTAAACATTGATCCCATGGCGATTGCGTTTGATCCGGGCATTGGTTTCGGGAAAACGCTCGAACACAATCTCGAATTGCTCGCACAGTTGGAGCGGCTGCGCGCGCATGATCGACCTTTGGTCGTTGGTGTTTCGCGCAAATCGTTCCTCGGCAAATTGATCGGATCGCCGGAGATCAGCGAGCGGCTCGTACCCGGACTTGTGCTGAGTGCGTTGTTGCGCGCACGAGGTGGGGACGTGTTCCGGGTTCATGATGTAAAGGAGAATGTTTATGCGTTGCGGGTAACTGAAGCGGTTCTGCAGAGGGCAAAATGATCCATCAACTCACTGATCTGTGGTTAAAAGGCTGGCGGAGCCTGCTGGAAGTCCTTCTGCTGTGGGCGGCCATCTATTACGGCTATCTCTATTTCCGCGGAACTCGCGGGGCGAAAGTCCTGACGGGATTAGCGATTGTTTTTCTTACGTTGACCCTGATCTCCACTCTGCTGAATTTGGTGGTGATTGGCTGGATCGTTCGGAGTTTCTCCGTTTTCCTTGCGATCGCTTTGGTGGTGATTTTTCAGCCCGAGCTGCGACGTGGCCTCGCTGCGCTTGGGGGACATCCGATTTTTTCACTTACAAGCGAAAGACGAGAAACCGTTCACGATCTGGCGGAAGCGGTAACGCAGTTGGCAAATAAACAATTCGGCGCACTGATCGCGATCGAGCGAGACACCTCGATACGTGTTTACGAGGAAACAGGCGTAATCATCGACGGAGAGTTTTCGGTCGAACTGATCCTGACGATCTTTCATCCAAAAGCCGCATTGCATGACGGCGGAGTGATCATTCGCAACGGACGAATCGCAGCTGCGGCATGCATCTTCCCCGTGAGCCAGCGGGAAACATTGGACCGCAGCCTCGGACTACGTCACCGCGCCGGACTCGGAATCACCGAGGAATCGGATGCGGTCGCTGTCGTTGTCTCCGAAGAAACAGGTGCAATTTCCATTTGTCATCGGCGCCGAATCGAGCGCAATTTCACTCCAGAGACCTTCCGTCAGCGCATTGCCGAAATTTTATTGCATAGCAAGTATGAAGAGAGTGATCCTGAAAAACTGGCACGCGAAGTTGATCTCGCTGCTCCTGGCGACGACGCTTTGGTTCCTGATCAAAAAGAACGTAGCGACGACGCCATCGCCGTCTGAAAGGCCCTATCGGCCGCCAGATAACGGAAGCACGATAAGAGCTCTGCCCTAACCACAGCCACGTGACCATCTCTAAGGAGTCCGTAAAAACGGGAGCATTAACCAACTAAGTTTGGTGGTTACGACTAAGACTGATGGCGAATTGTCAGCGCAGGAATCGCGACAGATTATCTTCTTCCCAGCGCCGCGCGCGCCGATAACCGGGAAATTCACGCTCGCGACGATTAAATTCTTCCGTGTGAACTCGCCTCCGGTTTCCTGAAAGCGTTTCGTCCGGCACAACTGAATGCAGCATCTCGTGGTAAAGCACGTATCGGACAAACCACGGCGGAACGAAGGGTTGGTCCAGTGCAGGATTTATCCGAATCACTCGATCTTCTTCCTGGATTGTGCCAAAAACAAATTGTTCTCTCGGTCGGTGTTTTCGCCGGCGTCCCCAGACCACTTCGTAGCCGCGAAGACGGTTGCGAAAATGCCGTTGGTTTAAATCGTTGAAAATCGCGCGCAGATCAAAATGCGTTCCTTCGTG
>DASXOI010000182.1:0-2113 GCA_036494375.1 Candidatus Udaeobacter sp. | reverse complement strand
GAAACAAGCAACACGACACAATGAAAACAACAGAGCTGGAATTAGACCGAGAAGTGGTATCAGCGAAGGAGTGGGAAGCTGCGCGCCAGCAGCTTCTCGTGAAAGAGAAGGAGTTGACCAGGACCCGTGACGCGTTGGCCGCGGAGCGTCGGCGGATGCCGTGGATGGCCGTGGAGAAGAAGTACGAGTTCGAAGGAGTAAAGGGCAAGGCGAGTTTGCTCGATCTATTCGACGGCCGCCGTCAGCTGATCGTCTACCGCGCGTTCTTCGAGCCGGGCGTGCTCGGCTGGCCCGAACATGCATGCGTCGGCTGCTCCATGGTGGCGGATCAGGTCGCTCATCCCGCGCATCTGAACGTTCGCGATACCACACTCGCATTCGCGTCACGCGCGCCGCAGACGGATATCGAGCGCCTAAAGGCGCGAATGGGTTGGCAGTTCATTCCCTGGTACACGATCATCGACGGCTTCGACAAGGACTTTGGCGTAGATGAGTGGCACGGGACCAACGCGTTCATACGCGACGGAGACCGCGTATTCCGCACGTACTTCATCAACAACCGCGGTGACGAGCAGATGGGGAACACTTGGAACTACCTCGACATCACTGCCCTCGGTCGCCAGGAAGAGTGGGAGAAGTCGCCGGAGCGCTACCCTCAGACGCCGCCGTATGAGTGGTGGAATTGGCATGACCAGTACGGCGATGACGAAGCGTCCGCCAGGGTCCTCGAACAGGTTCGCCGGGGGCGCGCAGCCGGGCAAGCGGCGGGCAAGACTACGTGATCGTTTACGTCACGACCGAGCTGATCGAGGAACTGAATCGAACGTTTGGGGCGAAAGGGAACAAGCAATGCAGGGCCGTCGGAGCCTTATACCAAATGAGAGTGAGTAAACATTATGACTAAAAGAAACGATGTAGCTGAAGCGATCATCATGAAGCGCACCCTCGACGCACCGGTCGCAAAAGTTTGGAAGGCATTAACCGATGTCGATCAAATGCGGGAATGGTATTTTGACCTTAAGGAATTCAAGCCGGAGATCGGCTTTGAATTTGAATTCGTGGTCAAGCACGAAGGCAACACTTATCACCACCTTTGCAAAGTCACCGAAGTGATTCCGCAAAAGAAAATCGCTTACACCTGGCGTTACAAAGGCGAGCCGGGAAATTCTCTCGTCACGTTTGAATTATTTCCTGAGGGTAACAAGACGCTACTGAAGCTCACGCATACGGGAATCGAAACGTTTCCGAAAACCCCCGCGTATGCGCGAAAGAATTTCGAAGCTGGCTGGACTGCAATTATCGGATCGGAGCTGAAACAATTCGTTGAAAGCTCGAAAGTGAAACCATGAATGAGAAAACCGCAGAGAAAACATCGCTCGAAATCACGAGATTCATCAACGCGCCGCCCGCTCGTGTTTACAATGCGTGGACCGATCCGGAGCAACTAAGACAATGGTTTGGACCAGAAAACGTCCGGACCCGCAATATCACTGCGGACGTGCGAGTCGGTGGCAGATATCGCTGGGATCTGACCAGTCCGGAAGGGGAGGAGATGAGCGCGTTCGGCGAATACCGGGAGCTGATCCCGGGAAAGAAGATTGTCTTCACTTGGCAATGGGACGACGATGAAGCTTGGGAAAACCGGACCAGTGTCGTGACAGTTGAACTTTTCGAGCATCGTGGCGGAACGGAACTGAGATTAAGGCACGAGCAATTACCGAGCGAGGAATCGCGCGATCGCCACAATGAGGGCTGGAACAGTCTTCTCGATCGACTTGAACAATTTCTCAGCGAGTAAATTGTCCGTATAAACAAAGGAGGAAGAATGAATACCGAAGAAGTTGCAAAAAAAGTCGTGGAATTGGTTCGAAAACAAGCCTGGTATGAAGCGCTCGAGCTTTACGATGACAACGTTGTGAGCGTGGAAGCTTACAGCATGGGCGTCGGCTCGCCGGAAACGCGCGGCAAGGAAGGCGTGCGCGGTAAAATTGATTGGTGGGTGAACTCGATGGAGGTGCATAGTTTCGATGCCAAGGGACCTTTTGTCGGACACGATCGATTCGTCGTGCAATACGACGCTGACGTTTCGGATAAAAAAACGAAAGAGCGCAGG
>DASXOI010000181.1:0-3307 GCA_036494375.1 Candidatus Udaeobacter sp. | reverse complement strand
ATGGTCACAAAATAGATGATCGATTTCTCCCAAGGCAGGAGCATCGCTGGTAAGCGTGGAGGTTGGGCCATACGCGCGGGAAGCTGTCAGCTTCCCCTACAGTCTGTAATCAGCCTCGTTGCAGGCGCATTAAATCACCGCCGTTGCGCGCATGCGGGCGTCCGACACTGGTCTAACCGGTGAAATCTTCACCACGTTTTCCGGATCGTAATCGATCAGTTTGAGCCAATCCTCCGTGATATCGGTGGCCGGAAAAATGTCGTTCTCCGCGTACTCGGCGTTAAAGGCGAGTTGCAGGTCCGTTTCCCGAATTCCCTGGTCCTGTTGAGTTCCGATGGCCCGTTTAATCGCGATTGCCTTCGCGCGCTCCACAATCGAGGCGATGATCGCGCCGCTGATGAGATCGCTGCGGTAAAGCGTTTCTTTGCGCCCGCTGCGCAGGGTCACTTCTAAAAATTTATTTTCATCACGACGGGTAAATTGCCAGTCAACAAACCGCTCAATCAAGCGTTCGATCGATGCGCCAATTCCATCGGCTTCCTTCGCGAGCACGCCGTCGTATGGCAAATTGTCAGTGAGATAGATGCGATAGATTTCGCGCGTACCGTCCTTGTCTGGGCGATTGACTTTAATTTTTCGGTCGATTCGCCCGGGACGCAAAATTGCGGGATCGATCAGATCCGCGCGGTTCGAAGCGAGAATGATCACGACGTCACTGAGCGAATCGATTCCGTCCATCTCCGAACAGAACATCGGCACCAGCGTAGAAAGAATGTTCGAATGCCGCGATGCGCGTCGTGTGCCGAGGATCGATTCGGCTTCATCGATAAAAACGAACGGCATAAAGCCCTCTTTTCGTTTCTCGCGCGCCGTACCAAAAATCTCGCGCACCATGCGTTCTGATTCGCCTACCCACATGTTGAGGATCTCGGGACCTTTCACGTGCATGAAATATTCGCTCATCTCGGACCCGGTTTTCGCTCCGAGTTGCTTCGTCAAATTAAATGCAGTCGCCTTGCCGATGAGTGTCTTGCCGCACCCCGGCGGGCCGTAAAGCAAAAAACCTTTCGGCGTAGCATGCTGAAATCTGGTGAAAAGATCAGGATGCAGAAGTGGCAACTCGATCGCGTCCTTGATGGCTTGTAGCGCTGTTTCCTGGCCGCCGACTTTTTCCCACGGCAACTCCGGCACTGTGTCCAGGTAGTATTCATCGGATTTTGTGCTGGAGAGCATCTCCAACGCCATGCGATAATTGGAATCGACGCGGACTTCGTCGCCCGATTTCAAGTTGGAGTGGACGAGTTCTGAGGAGCGTTGCAGCACCATCGAATGCAAGCCGTGTTCCGAGCCCACGCGCAGTCTGTCTTTGCCGATTACCTCGGTGATTTTTGTTACCGGGCCAGCAGTCTCGAATCCCAGATCACCGACGATGACGAACGCTTCGTTGACCAAAACGCGCGTACCTTTTTTTAACCTCGAGAGCGGTATGCGCGGATCGACATTGCAATAATAATCAGCTCCACCCACGACAATGTGCGCTGTCTCCTTCGAAGTGGCGCCGAGAAACGTGCCGATCCGGTTCGCGGGAGAAGTTACCTTTTTGACCACTTCCTCGAGCTTCTCAATCATCCGACGCGCCTCAACCATCGTCTCCTGTTGATCGAGAATCTGCGGGCGCAGTTGCAACAATTCGCGCCGAACCAGGTCGCCCGGCGGCAGTGATCCGATCATTTGATCGAGTGAATCAAGGAGATTTTCCCGAGCGGGTTCTCCTTCCCCTCCCTGCAATCCCTCACTGCGCTCGTCGCTCATTTGGTTTGGGTCAATCCGCCGAACCGATTTAAGTATACCGTCATCAGGTGTGTTCGCAACGTTCGACGCTACCCATCTCCAAAATGTTCAACCGCGATCGTGTTGAGGTGTTTTGAAAAGATTGAACATCGCTAGGTTGAAAACTGTTAGGCCGGGCAGTCTTTGCCCTCTGCGCTTCGCATCACAGTAAGCGGCGCGCATGGAGTGACGCGCCCAACCTCGCCAACGCTTCTTGCAGTTGCGACTGAAGATGTGCGCCTTTACACTCTGTTTCTTCCGCTGGAGCCTTAGCTCAATTGGTTAGAGCGCCGCCCTGTCACGGCGGAGGTTGCGGGTTCGAGCCCCGTAGGCTCCGGGGTTTCTGTATTACAAAAACTCACTGTGCCACACTGATTCGTTAGGCCATTTTCGTCGGGTTCCGGGTCGGCGCGTTCATGAATTCGTCTCAAACTCACTGCGCCAGAGAGTCGGCTCCGAAGGTGGTATACTCTTCAGCGATGCTTGAGATTAAACGCATAACGAAAACCTACGGAAAACTGAGTGCCATTAATGGTGTCAGTTTCCGGGCGGATTATGGAGAGACCGTCGGCCTACTCGGACCGAACGGGGCGGGTAAGACAACCACCGTCTCGATCATTGCGGGATTGCTGAAACCGGATTCTGGAGAAGTCCTGATCGAAAACAAACGGGTCAAGAGTGACACTGACCCAGTTAAGCTGAAGATCGGACTCGTCCCGCAGGACATGGCTCTCTTCGAAAAGCTTTCCGCTCGCGATAACCTTACGTTTTTTGCGGCGCTTTACGCGCTGTCGGGCGCAAGAGTTCGTGAGGCAATCAACGAAACCCTAAGCCTCGTAGGACTATCAGATCGCGCGGGCGACAAGGTGGAAGCGTTTAGCGGAGGCATGAAACGGCGCTTGAACCTTGCTGCAGCTTTGCTTCACGATCCGCAGATCCTTCTGCTCGACGAGCCGACGGTTGGCGTAGATCCGCAAAGCCGCAACGCAATCTTTGAAAATCTTGAGACGCTAAAGAAGCGTGGCAAAACCCTCCTTTATACGACTCACTATATGGAAGAGGCAGAGCGCCTCTGCGATCGCATCGTGATTATCGATCACGGAGAAGTGATCGCCAATGATACATTGCAAGGGCTACACAAGCTCTTGCCCGTCACGAACGTTATTGCCATCGAACTGGACAACGTTGATGGTTTGACGCCGGAGAAAATCCTGAACCTTCCAGAGGTAAAGTCCGTTCAGCTGGAACAGAATACTCTTCGGATTGGAGTGCACGATCTTTCCCGCGGTGCACCAGGCGTTCTTCGCTGGTTAACCGACAACGGCAATTCCTACTATCGCGTCTCAAGTGACCAACCGGACTTGGAGACTGTATTTCTCACTCTTACGGGAAGGAGCCTTCGGGATACATGATGATTCAGTTTCTGGCCCTGGTGCGAAAAGACCTGAAACTGTTTTTCACAGACCGCAGGGCAGTG
>DASXOI010000180.1:0-2307 GCA_036494375.1 Candidatus Udaeobacter sp. | reverse complement strand
AGCGAAGCGACGATTGCTTTAAAGCGCCGGTCGCCCCGCAGCGGATCCCATAGCGGGTGAAGACGCAAATAGCCGTATGTCACATGGCTCCCTGGTAGTTTGGCCGCTTCCGCTAATCGTTCAATTGCGCGGTCCTTGTCGCCCGTCCACGCATAAATGATAGCCAGGTATTGGATTAACACCGAACCCTCGATGGCGCTCTGGCTGGCTGGCATCATTTTGACGGCGAGCTCGCCCTCACGAATCGCCTGCTCTTTATTTCCCAAGGCAGCGTCAACCACACCGAGCGCGCAGAGACCCTGTGGGTAGCTACCGTCGTTGCGTAGGGTCTGCTCAAGTTCGCTTCGTGCTCTGACGAACGCGTCGCGCGCCGCTGGCTCATCACCGCGGAGCCGGGCAACAAGACCCTCGCACCAACTGTTAGGGAACGGAATATTTTCTTCATAGCAGCCTCCTACGGGCATGGCGGCTAGCGCCCGTTTCGCCGCAGCGGGATCGCGTTCGCGTAAGGCAAGGTCGAGCCACCGGTAAACAATAACGGGAAGCGCGCTTGGGTCATCGGCGAGGACCGTCTCAATCGTGGTATGCAAGGGTTTTAGATCCGCGTGCCACTCCGCGGCAACCCATGCCCGTCGCACCCTGCTGGCCGCATCCTTTGGAGCTATCGCCAGGACGCTGTCTAGAGTGGACAGTGCTTCTTCGTAGCGATGCAAGGCTTGATAGGTGAGAGAGATCTGCTGGAGTATCGAAAAATTATGCGGGTCCAGCTCCAATGCCTGTTTCATTTCCTCCAGGGATTCATTCCAGTGACCTTGCCGCCGGTCAATGTAGCCGGTCAGAAGAGGAATTCGTGATTCGTTCGGCAGCGAGCGCCTTGCGATTGCCAGCTCTTGCTTTGCTTGGTCGTAATTGCGATAGACCCAATACAAGTGATGAGCGAGGGCCAAATGTGTTTCTCCGGATTCGGGACGGTGGCCACGAACGGATCGAATAACTGTCTCGGCAAATTGAAGGCGCGTTTTAGTATGATCGAAGCCGAGGAAATAAATTTTGTCGTGCGCTGCAGCGAGCTCATAATAGGCATTGAAAAACAAAGGATCGCGCGCAACAGCGTGACTAAGTAATTCCACCGCCTGGAACAAATCTTCTTTTGCTCGCGGACTGAATGTATTCCCATCGATTAGGTCCTTGGCTCGCAAGTAGGCGTCATAAGCAAAAAGATCGTTGGTTGGTGGCTCTTCAATTGCGGCTTTCTCGAGGGACGAAACTTGGGCTCCAAGGCGATTTGCGACCTTTTGTGCGATCTCGCTTTGGAGTGCGAACACGTCTTTCAAATCCCGGTCGTATCTTTCCGTCCATATGTGTGCATTGGTGCGGGTATCAATTAATTGTGCGTCAAGATGGATCCTGCCCGCTTCCCTGCGCACGCTTCCCTCAAATACGTAGGCTACATTCAATGCGCGGCCGATTTCCCGTGCATCGTGTACGCCGCGATATTTCGCTACGCTGTTGTGGCTGATGACCTTCAGATCGGCAATCTTCGCTAGCTTGGTGGAAACACCGTCGTAAATGCCGTCCGCAAAAAATGCGTTTGTTTTATCTGGAATAAGACTTTCAAACGGCAGGATGGCAATGCCACCGCCCGCTGTTGGGCTGGCCGTCTCGCCTTTCCAAATCATGACGCCGATTACTGATCCTAATGCCAGTAAGAGCGCTGCCATTCCTGCAATAATCGGATTCCTGCGAGACCAGCGCCAGAGCTGCACGAGCGGCGAAACAGGGCGCGCGATAATCGATCGCCCATCAAGCCATCGGTCAAGGTCTTCGGCCAAAGCGCCAGCGGAGAGATAGCGCGCAGCCGGATCGCGCTCCAAACATTTTGCGCAGATTGTCTCCAGATCTTTATCAAGCGTTGGCACAAGCGAACGCAGTTTGGGCGCCGGGCTTTGACTCGCCTGCTGGATCACCGCCAATGCGTGTTCGCCTAAAAATGGCGGACGCCCAGTCAAAAGATCGAACAAGATCGCGCCCAGACTATAGACATCAGCCGCGGGCGTAAGCTTGTCCGCTTTGGCCAGCGCAGGATTTGCCTGCTCAGGGGCTATGTAACCGGGCGTCCCGAAAATGGTAAGGCTGTGCGTGAGATCGCTCACGCTATCGAGCCATGTAGCCAGACCGAAATCGCTAACCAACGGTTCGCCGTGTCCATCGAGCAGAATATTCGCCGGTTTCAGATCCCGATGCAGAATGCCCCTGGTGTGGGCGTACTGAATCGCACGGGCGACTTTAGCCATCAACGCCGCGGCA
>DASXOI010000179.1:0-8732 GCA_036494375.1 Candidatus Udaeobacter sp. | reverse complement strand
ATGCCTTCTTCATAGAACTCCGGATCATTACAAAATAGTAATGATTGACAAGACAAATTTTCAGCCGTTTTTGTCGACGTGCCCGTGCTTCCGACTGCAAGATCTGCTGGACGATTCCCGTAAAAAGGGCAGCCGCAGCCCGTCTCCACAACGAGCTGCGGCCTATCCACTTCATTTAACCGCGGAGGCTTCACTTCCGCGGTTATCAGCCTGCAGGTTCCGCTAATCATTACGAAATTGTAATGATTAGGCAAGACATTTTTTTATAACAGCTGTGCCGGCAGCAGTGATCGGGCCAGCCTCGCTTTCAGTGCGGTTCTGCGAGCTACGCAGCAACCCCGGAGAAAAGGTCGACGTAAACCCGCTTCCTGCCGCTGTCCAACAGAGCATTAACCACAATGACGAGAGGAGAGATCGTTCGAGTCAAAAAAGACAACGACGTTAATCGAAAATGGAATTACGAAGTCGTCGTTAGAACGAACGAGCAGGAATGCGGATTTGAGGTTGATCCGAACGGGAAATTCCTGAAAAGGCAAATCGAGCTCAAAAGATAATCGGTGCGGTAACTGCGCAATTGTTGCCCACGCAGTGTGGATTTGCCACACCTACAGATTCGCGGATCGCCTCCTCGCACCCTTGTGCAGGCAGAATCTAATGAGTTTGCGTTGGGCTCTGTGCGATCACAAACATTGACGCTGGCTGCGGAGCGTAGCTTTCGGGATAATGCAAGTCACATCCGAAGCGGATGTCCAAGACCGCCGCGCTGGTAGGCGTATTCGGGATGGTCCAGAGGAAAGAACTATTCCTCGGGTCGAGCCACGCGATCCAGACGGGAAACGTACTGCCGCCGTCCAGCGAGAGCCAAGCCTCGCTCTCGCACCCCGGCAAGGGGATGTTCGGCAGCGTGTGCTTCCACTCGACCATGATCTTCTGCCCGACGTAGAGAACCTGTCCGGCCACCGGAGAAAGCAACTGGGCAGAATACTTGTCTGAGGCGGCCTGCGCAGTTGAGATCGTCAGTTGCACAGCGCAGACAGCTATTATTGCGAATAACGTGGAGAGAAATCCCCGATTTTTCATTTTGTTAACCCCTTTCGTTGATTGAGAGAGTTCCGAACACAAATGAGATTCTGTCAAACGATTTACAATTACGTTGTTGTCATCCTTGTGTAGAGCCAGAGACAAATCGATATTTGTCAGGTAAGCGGGAATGGGCAGTGCGACTATTGTGCTCGTTCTGCTTGCGCAGTTGTCGGCAATGCCAGCTGTCTTAGCCATTTCGCCGTAAATATTCCGCGCAAGGCGAAATATTGTGCACACTCAGATAGTCCTGACGGGCTGAGTTACAGGCACTGCTGAAGGTGGGAAGACATGCTACCAAACCGCGATTCACTCCCTCACCGTTCTCAGCAGCGCCGATGACGGTCAAAATGACAGGGACAAACCAGCATAACCGGAGCGACGCGGCGCGGGCTCAATCCCATTGGCAAATACGCGGTCGTAATAGATTTCGTCGGTGAGATTGGTGATGCCTGCGATCAAGCGCAGACTCTTCGTGATATACCAATCCCCTGTAAGATTAAAAATCTTGTACGCCGGAATGTGCGCCTTCGGGATCTGCGTATTCCCAATGTTCGTGTCTTGCCAGAATTGCTGCGAGACGTAGACAGCCGAGAACGTAATGTCAAAACAAAGATCTTTTCTCAACTGGAGTCCGCCTTTGATTAGAAAGTCTGGTGCGAATGCCGGGTCATTGCCGACGAGTGTTTTGTCGGTGCCAGGTATGAGGAGAGCGCTTTCAGTATACGTTGCATCGAGGAATTGAACATTGCTGAAAGCGATCAATTTGAGCGGGTGATAATCCGCCATCGATACGCCGGGTACAGGTGGGGATTTGGCGTCCACGACCGCTTTGCCGGGCTCGGCTTGCACCTCGACGATCGGCGGGTGCTCGAAGGGAGCCAGGAAATCATAGGAAAGCTCGCCCTCCAAACCACGGTTACGCGTGCTGCCTGTGTTCAGGATGATGAAATCAGTGTTACTGATATTCTGGGTCTCGGTTCTGTTATCGAATAACATCCAAAACAAGCCGACATCATACCAGAATCCCTTATAAGGCGTACCGTGCACGCCTAATTCAAAGTCCAGCGAATGGAATGGGTCCGGTATATCCTCACCGAAAGCGATCGTGCGGGAGGTTCCTGCGATATCGAAGTATCTTGTGGGTCGCCAGCCGGACGAAGCACTGAAATAAGTTTCGTTGCGGTGACCAAAATCGTTGCCCATTCCAAATCCCCATAGTGGCACCCAGTGATCGGCGCTGATGCTTGCGGGCCCGGTGGGAGGGTTGGTCGCAAGCCAAGGCGCGAACGTTGAATCGACTTCTACGTCTTCGTGGTCGAGGCGAAACGAACCAACCATGTGAAATTTCCCAATGCGGACGAGGTCCTCAATAAAAAACGCCTGATAATTGGAAGTCCTGGATTGATCGAGAGGGATGATGTCCGAGGTGGTGCCACGTGACGCGTTTAGAAAATTCGGGCCGCTGTTCTCTTCGTTTAACGTGTATCGCTGAAACGGCGCATCGCCATGATAAACAACGGTGCCAAACGTCCGGGCACTGCCTCTAAAAATACTGTCGTCCCCCCATAACTTGCGGAATCGTATGTCGGCCCCGCCATTATTGAATTCCTCGTAACTGAAAAGAGTACTTGATGGAAATGGATGCGGCCTTCCCGGACTGAAGTTTGCCGCTGCGCGAGCGTCGATCTCCTGATGTGTGAACCATCCTTTGGCCTGCAAAAGCCATCCGTTTCCAAAGTCGCGTTCGTATCGGAGAACAGTCGTGTACCGATCAACCCAGTCTTCATTGTATGGAGTGAATGAAAAGTTTTGGTCATGAACAAACTGCTTATAGGTAATCCTTCCCGGATCTCCACCGTCAAAGCGACTCGAGTAGAAATCGAGTGCCAACAACTGGTGCTCGTCAGGCCTCCAACCCACGTAGAGGTCGGTTTGCCATAGATTGTACCAGCTGTTATCACGTTGCCCGTCTGATCGCACGTACCCGCCATCAAGACGAAATTCCAACGGACCCATAGCCTCCTGAATCACATTGAAAGTGGAATAATATCCGTACGCGCCACCGATCTGTTCAGTATAGAAATTCCATGGCGAACCCGGCGCAGGATATTTAGTTATAAAGTTGACTACCGGCGCTGGCTCCGGCCCGAAAAGCAAGCTGTTGCCGCCGCGTATAAATTCAATCTCGCTTATGGCTTGAGGCAGCGGCAGATAGTAAAGAGTAGGGAAACCGATCCAATCACTCATCAGTGGGAGGCCGTCCCGAAGCACCAGGGTGAACTCTGATTCCTGCGGATTACCAAGGCCTCGATAGCTGAAATTGAATTGGCCTGGCGTATGTTGTTCCGTAACCAGTAATCCCGGCGCTTTCAGAAAAAGCCCCTGAAGATCATTATCCTCCAGAGGCGGTTGTTCGTTCAGCTTGATGATCGTCGCTTTTTTTGTCACTGTGATTTTCGTGCCCGCTACTTCAGGCATGATGTGCTGCCGCATTTCATGGAAATTGTCGTGAGGCGTCGGAGTTGCAACGGCCTCACCGGTGACGGTGATCCGCCCAGCTTCTGCCGTCTGGCCGCTGCTGGGTTGCCTTGCTACGAGGAGCAGAAGCAACGTCGTGAGTGCCAGGAGCCACCGACGAGGGCGGAGTGATTGTGAATGTGTTGAGTTTCCCTCTCTTTTCCTGTGCTCTGTGAACATAGCGGCGAAGATTACAGATTTGTAATCTCGCGCGTCAATACAAAATTCCTCGAAAATTTTTTCGCCGAGAAGCGATTTATTCCTTCGATTCGAGGCAAAATTTACTTCGGAAAAACAAGTGTCACTGTTGTGCCGTGACCGAGCTTGCTCTCGATGGTGGCTGAACCGCCGTGGAGATCGACAATCGATTTTACCAGAGCGAGGCCGAGGCCCGCGCCATCGGAACCTCGCGATGCTTCGGCACGGTAAAATCGATCGAAAACGCGTGGCAAATGTTGTGCAGCTATTCCGCAGCCGTTATCGCTGATCACGACTTCAAAATCAGCCTCGTGCTGGCAAAGCGCGATTTGAATTGAACCATTCTCGGGAGTGAAGCGCAGTGCGTTATCAAGCAGATTGCCTACGGCGCGTTCGAACAGATCCGGGTCTGCATAAATTTGTCCATTGCCGCTGCACGTGATCGTCACATGACGGTCGTCTGCGACTGTCTGATAAAATTCTCCGATTTTCTCAACTTCTGCGCGGGCATCGAACTGCTTCCGTGTGATCGGTTCACGTGCCGCATCCACGCGTGCGACAAAAAGCAAATTGTCCACAATCCTGGAAAGCCGCTCGCATTCGGCGACGGTGGATTCGACGATCTCGCGATAGTCGGCTGCAGTGCGATCTCGCGTGAGGGCAACCTGCGCTTCACCCAGCATATTGGCGATCGGTGTTCGCAGTTCGTGCGCGAGATCGGCGGAAAATTGCGAGAGCCGGGTGAACGAATCGTCGAGGCGTTCAAGCATTTGGTCGAAAGCGATTGCGAGGGGTTGCAGCTCGCGCGGCCATCCGGTGGAACCGATACGTTGCTTCAACTGGTCTGGTCCGATTCGGCGGAGTGACGCTGTCATTTCTCGAAGGGGCCGCAACCCGCGTCGAGTAACGATGACCGCGATTAAAGCCGAGGCCACAACACCGCCGAAGAGAACGGCGAGGAATAACAGAGCGAAATTTCTTTCAACTTGCTCGTCACTTGAGCGGTCTTGTGCCAACTGAACTGTGTAGACTTTGCCAGCCGCATGCTCATTGAAAGTCACCAGGGAGAAAAGCTTTCCCGAGCTGTGATAAACCTTGCGATTGCGAAGGGCTTCTGTCGGTTCTCGGCCTACTGGGAAAATCTGTGTTGGAATCAATTGATCCATTTGCGGTGTTTCGGCGATAGCGCGGCCTTGTGAGTCGAGAATCCTGATCCAGTAAGGAGTGTGCTGGCCGACGCGGTGCGTCGTGAGCTCTTCAGCAACAATTTCGGGACCGTTCTCCCGGAGATCCGCGCTTAAGGCGAACATTTTGTCGGCCAGAACTGAGTTGTCTTCGGCAACGGCGTTGCGCACAACAATCGTGTAAAAGATGCCAAGTCCGCATGCGAGCAAAAGGCCCGCCGCCAATGTAAACAGCAGAATTAGCTGGAATGCGATGGAGCGTTGTTTGCTCAAGGATGACAACGAAGAGGACTAGCGTCCCTTAAGAACGTAGCCGACGCCGCGAATCGTGTGGATCAGCTTCGTCTTGAAAGGGTCGTCCACTTTCGCGCGCAACCGGCGGACAACTACATCGACGACATTCGTGTTGGTCGTGAAACCAACGTCCCAAACATGTTCTGCAATTTCGTCGCGCGACACGACGGCCCCGCCTGAGCGAACGAGGTGTGCAAGCAGAAGGAATTCCTTTGGCGTGAGGTTCAATGGAACGCCCGAGCGCGTCGCCTTGTGCCGTTCAACGTCGATTTCCAGATCCTCGATGCGCAAATGTTCCGGATGCTGTTGGGGACCACGCCGCAACATCGAACGGACACGAGCGAGTAACTCTGAAAACGCGAACGGTTTGACCAGATAATCGTCGGCACCCAGCTCGAGTCCTTTCACACGATCGCGGACGCTGTCGCGGGCGGTAAGAAACAGAATGGGCGTACGCACTTCATCGCGTCGCAGTTCCGCGACGACATCCCAGCCGTCTTTGTGCGGCAGCATGATGTCGACGATCAGAACATCAAATTTGGTCACCCGTGCCTGTTCCAAACCGGTTTCGCCATCAGGCGCGACATCGACATCGAAGCCGGCTTCGCGCAAACCTTTGGCGAGAAAAGTCGCGGTTTTCTTTTCGTCCTCGATCACCAAAATGCGCATAGGGCTCATTGCCTATACGAGCATGCGGCTCATGCGCCAGATCGACGTCGCGCGGGGGGCACGGCGATCAGCAGTCCCGCGACAAGAAACGTGAGTGCGGCGGAGAATAAACAATATCGGCAGTACGCGTGCAGGAGAAACGCCTGCACATAGAGAAACCAAAGTGTCATCAAAAACATCGCACCGGCGATCAAAGCAACAAATTTCGGCGCCCATGAATAGCCGAACGCAGAGAATGTGGCGAACGTGAACAACGTGAAATAGGCGAGCGCTCCAAGCATGGCCACCGGAATTCCGCCGATCTTGCCATACGAACTGCCCAACACTCGAAAACAATCCGGCGAACCTCCGCAGCTAAGGGTTTCCCCAGTGAGCGCCTGCACGGTCAAATAAGTTGCATCAGCCAGACCGGCCAAGGCGACAATGGCCACGATCGTGTAAAGAATGGTGCGAAATCGCGATACGGTCATGCGTGCGGTTTTTCCGCCAACGCTGCGTTGATCGCAGCGCGAACGCCTTCCGGGTTTTTATCCTTTGGATCCACCGGCTGGCCATTGATGTACAGGCTTGGGGTGAGGTTTATTCCGAGAGATTCACCGCGCGCTTTGTCGGCATCGACTCGTGCTTTGGCTTGTTCGCCATCCATGTCCTTTTTAAACTGATCAACATTCAGTCCGATCGTACCCGCATACGATTCGAATAATTCGCGCGTATTGGGAGCTTTGCTCCAGACGGCTTGTTCGCGATACAGCACGTCATGCATCTCCCAAAAATGACCTTGAAGCCCAGCGGCTTCAGCAGCCAGCGAGGCCTCCTGAGCGTGCTCGTGAGCGCTGAGCGGGAAATTTCGGAAGATTAGCCGCACCCGCGGGTCATATTCTTTCAGCAGTTCCTCACCAAACGCGGCGAAACTGCCGCACGGCGGGCACTGAAAATCGCCAAACTCTTCCAGCGTCACCGGCGCATTGGGATTGCCCCGAATGTGCATTGATTCGGAGCCGCTATTTGCAGGGATAGCCTTATCTTCGGGGATAGCCTGGAGTTGCGGACGCTTTACGCGATAGAGCATCGCGCCGCTCCCAAACGTGACCAATGCGACACAAACAACAATTACAAACGGCAGGTAGCGTTTCATTCGCGAGAGAGGCGAAGAATTTCGACGCGAGAATTCCTTCGTCAAGTGCCAGCGCTGTTAAGATTCATTTCGTGTTCGACTCGTTGACCACTGCGACACCTCATGAATATAGTGCGCAGTGAGATCTCGCAACTTACTCACCGCCTTCGGGTTCATCGTCATGGCTGTTTGCGTTTGTACCGGACAAACCCCTTCTGCAGGGGAATCAGGAATTGAAGGAGTAATTACGGTTACGCCAGCTAAGCCAGGGCCAACCAGAGTTGGTGCCGCCGCTTCAACGCCAGTGGCGAACACCAGTTTTGCCGTGGAAAAAAATGATGGTGAGGTGACCTCGTTCATCACGGATGGGCAAGGCCGATTTCGGGTCTCATTGCCCCCCGGCCATTACAAAATTTCGCTTAAGGGAAGGACGTCCGGCATCGGCCGCTTCGGCCCGTTCGAAGCTGATGTTGCGCCGGGCAACATGACCAACGTCCAATGGGAATGCGACTCAGGTATTCGATAGTCGTCAGGGGTTGCGGGGCGTTTCTGTGAAACGCCTGGGCGTCTGGCACAGACGTCCCACAATCGAGGGAACTCGCGAGGTTCGCTCGCGAGTTCCAAGCGACTAATTTACTAATCGGCCGACCAATAAGCCTTACGGTCGGGGCAGCGGAGTCGGGCGCGGTCTTGGTGTGGGCGCTTGCCGCGGCGTAGGAGAAGGTCTGGGCGTAGCCGTAGCCGTAGCGGTAGCCGTGGCTGTCGCAGTTGCCGTTGATGTGGCGGTTGCCGTTGATGTGGCGGTTGCCGTTGCCGTGGGCGTGGCAGTGGGCGTGGCGCTAGTTGCTGCTGTAGCTGTCGCCGTGGCTGTGGCTGTGGCTGTTGGCGTCGCCGTCGGTGTGGGACTGCCACAGGTTGTTGGTATGTAATCCACACGCAGGCCTGGTACCAGCGTAGGTTCATCGCACGAGAACGACGTGAACACATTTAGATCCTGCTGGATGCCGCTGACTGCCGTCAAACCGTTGTCGCCGGTCACGCCGTAGATCACCGACAGCGTATTCGACCCTTCGGTCAATAGTACCTCGAACTCCGCTTGCAGGGGGCCCGGGGGGCTGTTGAAGTAGTTGGCTTTCCATCTGATGACGAACTGCCGGTTGGGCGCAGTTCCCAGCGTCTGGGTAAAGATACCGCAGTCTGGGCAGGCACCCACACTTTCATCGGTAACCAGATCGGCATAGTTAGGGAAGAGGGTATTCAGGAACGGATCCTGGCCACCCATCGGGTCTACCGGCACGCACCCTGCCCACCAGAACAGTTTGTTGTAGGGCCCGGTGAAGTGTATGTCGCCGTCCGACCCCACAGATGCCACTGAAGTCGAAGTGCCGTATACGGTTACCGGGAAGGGTAGAGTGATGTCCGTCGTGCAATCGTCGCAGTGATTGCCAATATCTGTGCCGCCGGCGGTTATCGTGCCAGTGCTAGTAGCTGTCGTGTAGCTTGTCTGGCAAGGCGTTGCCGTTGCCGTAGCCGTCGGCGTCGGACTAGCTGTCGCAGTCGACGTCGCGGATGGACTGGCCGTAGGTGTTGGACCCACCGGCTCTCTGTCGGTGAAGGCATCCTGCTGGGAGGCGGCGTTAATGGCCACTCGGCCGTCGGTCCACGAGGTGACG
>DASXOI010000178.1:0-2966 GCA_036494375.1 Candidatus Udaeobacter sp. | reverse complement strand
GTCGCGGCGACTTGCGGCAAATGCGTGATGCAAATCACCTGGTGATCGCGCCCCAACATTTGCATCTTGGCACCAACGGCGTGCGCGATTTCGCCGCCTACGTTCGTGTCGATCTCGTCGAACACCAGCAATGGAATTGCGTCATGCGCAGCCAGCGCGGATTTAATCGCCAGCATTAGTCGTGAAATTTCGCCGCTCGATGCGATCGCGCGAAGCGGTTTCAACGGTTCACCCGGATTTGGTGAGAACAGTAACTCTACCGAATCAAATCCGTTCGAGTGCGGCTCTTCGAGAGCGGTTAGTTTTGCTTCGAACTCCGATTGGCGGAATCCGAGGTCGCGCAGATGGCGGCGAACATTCTCGGAAAGTTTCGGCGCAACCTTTTGGCGCGACTTGCGCAGCGCTTCACCCGCGCGGTTCATTTGCGTGCGAACATCTTTGATGTCTTTTTTTAATCGCTCCAACTCTGCGTCACGCCCTTCAATCTTCCGCATCCGCTCGGTTGCGCGTTCACCGAATGCGATCACGTCGGCAATTGAACCGCCATATTTGCGTTTCAACGTTTCAAACAGCGAAACCCTTTGTTCAACTGCGGCGAGTTGTTCCGGATCGAGATCGAATTTCTCGGCATAAGCCGAGAGAGTGCGCGCGATTTCGGAAAGTTCGACCACAGCAGCGGCATGCGCCGATGAGAATTGTGCGATCGAGTTGTCAATCTTTTCCAATTCTCGAAGCAACCGCTGCGTTTCCGCGAGCTGCGCGAGAACGGAATCGTCTGCCTCGGAAAGTCTGTTCGCGATCCCGCTGGCAAGCTCGATCAGGCGTTTGCTGTTGCTGGCGAGTTTATAGCGGTTCTCAATTTGTTCTTCTTCGCCCGTGATGAGATTCGCAGATTTGATCTCGCTGATTTGGTGCCGAAGCAAATCGAGCTCCTGTTCACGCGCCGTTTCGGCGGTGTTGAGCGCTGCATGTTCTGCGAGCAACGTCTGTAATTGGCGATAAAGCGTTCGATATTCCTCGATCTGTTGTTCGGCGCGTGCGAAGGAATCGAGCAAGCTCAATTGCCTCTCCGGCGAGAGCAACGACTGATGATCGTGAGGACCATGAAGATCGACGAGTTCATCGCCAAGATTTTTCAACACTGACAATGTCGTAGGCGATCCGTTGATGAACTGCCGATTAGTGCCGGTTGAGGAGAGCGTCCGTTTTATGATCAGATCGTCTTCGCATTGCTCTATGCCGGCTTCGGTCAGGTTCGAATTGAGCTTTTGCAATTCCGCGCCGCTAAAGATCGCTTCGACGGTACAAAGATCAGCACCGGTGCGAATCAGCGATTTGTCCGCGCGTTCACCTAGCAAAAGTTGCAGCGCGCCAATGATGATTGATTTCCCGGCGCCTGTTTCTCCAGTGACGGCGACGAACCCCGGCTCGATATGCCACTCGAGCTCTTCCACGAGCGCGAGATTTCTAATTCGCAATAGTGTGAGAACGGCGGACATCCGGGAGCCTGATCAATCTCATGCCCGCAATCCGCGGTTACAAATCTCACCTTGTGATTCCACGTTCGCTCTTTTCAATGAATTGGATGAGCTCGGTGATCTCTTCTGTCTGCGGCAGTTCTTTCTGCATCGCTTCGATTGCCTGGCGGCGGTTGTATTTGGATCGGTAAATCAGTCGAAATGCTTCTTTGATCAGCTTGACGCTTTCAGGCGGGTAATTCTTTCGTTCCAAACCAATAAGATTAACGCCGCGAATCTCGGCGGGGTTGCCGTCGGCAATCATGAACGGTGGAACGTCCTGAACAATTTTCGAGCAACCGCCGGTAATGGCGAACTGTCCGATCCGGCAAAATTGATGAACGGCTGTGAGGCCGCCCATTACGGCGTGGTCTCCAACCTGAACGTGGCCGGCTAATGTGCCGTTGTTGGAAAAAACGACGTGATCTCCAACAGTGCAATCGTGTCCGATATGGCTATAGGCGAGAAAATTTCCGGAGTTACCGATCCGGGTTTTCCCTTCGCCGGTGGTGCTGCGATTCACGGTGACGAATTCCCGAAACGTGTTTTCGTCGCCGATTTCCAGATACGTAGGTTCGCCGCAATACTTTAAATCCTGTGTTTGCTGTCCAATCGAACAGTAAGCATAGAACTTGTTCTTCGCGCCAGTCTTCAGCGGTCCGCACAGTGTGACGTGATGTTGCAGCCAGCAATTTGGACCTAGCACGACATCAGGGCCGATAACGCAGTATGGACCGACGCTTGTACCCGCGCCGATTTCTGCTCCGGGATCGACAATCGCCGTCGGATGAATCTGCAAGTCAGACATAATGACGAATGACCAATCAATGACGAAACCCGAAGCCAAAATGTGTGCGGCCAGAAATTTTTGTCATTCGTCATTTCTTCATCATTTGTGCTTCGTCATTCCCCTCATTTATCCAGGAACGTGAACATCAACTCGCCTTCGGAGACGACGGCGTCGTTCACTACGCAGTAGCACTTCGTTTTCGCCATGCGATTGCCGCGCGCTCTCGTCAGCTCGGCGTGAATGAAAATCGTGTCGCCTGGAAAAACCGGCTTGCGAAATTTCACCTCGTCCGCGCTCATAAAATAGCCGACGCGACTCGAAGTCTTCGTCAATTTGAACAAAAGAATACTGGCCACTTGGGCCATCGCTTCTATTTGCATTACTCCAGGCATGACTGGATGACCGGGGAAATGCCCCTGGAAAAACGGCTCGTTAATCGTGATGCATTTTATGGCCGTAATTTTGTTGTCACCCTCGAAGCCGATGACCCGGTCAACCATCAAAAAGGGGTAGCGGTGCGGAAGGATCTTCATCACTTCGCCAGTGTCCAGACCGGAATCGCCTATTGGGATCGCACGCGGTGCGCTCATTGCACTTCTCCGCGTATGCTCGCGAGCGAGCGCGCGAGCCAATTCCGCATTCGCGGAATGTCCGGGCTT
>DASXOI010000177.1:0-6170 GCA_036494375.1 Candidatus Udaeobacter sp. | reverse complement strand
ACCATGCTGACGACCATTGCCGGAAACTGTTTACTGGCTTCCAGCGGTTGCACGATCGATTCGCCTTCTTTGACGCTGTCGTGCACCCGCCCGAGTGCGAGAGCGATGGCAGCGTTGCCCGCAGTCTCACGCGTGATATTTAAGGCTTGTAAAATCGGAACACCGCTCGTGACCAGTGTTCCCAGTGTGCGCGCAAAACGGGAGATTGCCGTTTTGCGATTCAAGTTGCCGAAGAGCGGCATGCGCAGTTTGAAATTATCAATCACGAGTCGCCCTCTACGCGTGCGACCGAGCAGGTTATAAAGAAAACCAATGGCCACTATGATTCCGAGCAAAATCACGCCGTGATTTTGCATTAAACCGCTGAAGCCGATGACGAACTGCGTGACGGGCGGCAACGGTTTGTCGCCGAGGAGGTCGTGAAAAATTACTTCGAACCGCGGGACAATGAACACGAGCAAGAAACACAAGATTCCAAGCGCCATCGTCATGACAATGATCGGATACACCATCGCTGAGATGATCTTGTTTTTGATCTTCGCGGCCTTCTCTTGAAACTCCGAAAGCCGGGTAAGCACGAGTTCGAGCACGCCGCCGACCTCGCCCGCTTTAACCATGTTGACGAACAAATCGTTAAAGATCTTCGGGTGCAACGCCAACGCGTCGGAAAACGTGCTGCCGCTTTGCACAGAGTCGGCGAGCTTGTCGATTGTACGTTTCATTACCTTGTCGCGTTCCTGTTTTGCCAGAACGTTTAAGCTTCTCAGCAGCGGCAAGCCGGAATCGATTAGCGTCGCCAATTGTCGAGTGAAGATCATCAGGACTTTTGACTTAACTTTGCTGCGCTGGAAAAGAACGATGCCTTTTTTCGCTTGCGGTTTTGTCGACCGCGCCGCCATTGCTATCCCTCGACGAGCTTCCTTGCCGTCGGAACTAATTATGGCCTCCTCGATGACGCTGGTCGGGAAATAACCGGACTGACGCAGTTGACTGATCGCGGCGTTGCTTGAAGCGGCTTCAAGTAATCCGGATGCTTCCTGTCCCCGGGCGTCGAGAGCTACGTAGTTAAAGCGGGCCATGCGAGCGTATTCTATTACGTCAGCGGTTTATGTCGAGCATCAGTGCCTCGTCACCATTTACGTGTATTTCAGCACTTCTTCTATCGTCGTGTCGCCTGCAAAGATGCTGCGTAAGCCGTCCTGGCGCAGGGTAATCATTCCAAGCTCTATGGCCTTTTGTTTGATCATCACGGTCGGGGCGCGTTCATTGATCAATTCACGAATCGGATCGGTGATTCTCAGAAGCTCGTAAATCCCTTTCCGTCCTTTGTAGCCGGTGTTATTACACGTGTCGCAACCTTTGCCGTAGAAGAATTGTCTCTCGCCAACGTCGCGGCGCGAAATACCGAGTTCAGCTAGTAAACCGTCATTTGGTTGATACGGCGCACGGCAACGACTACAGATGCTGCGCAACAACCGCTGACCGAGCACCGCTTCCAGCGTTGACGAAATAAGGAACGGCTCCACGCCCATATCGATCAAGCGCGTAATCGTACCGGGCGCATCGTTGGTGTGCAGTGTCGTAAAGACCAAATGTCCCGTGAGCGACGCCTGGATGGCAATTTGCGCCGTCTCGAGATCGCGGGTCTCTCCGACCATAATACGGTCGGGGTCCTGGCGTAGGAAGTGGCGCAACACGCGCGCAAAGGTCAAGCCAATCGCTTCGTTCACCGGCACCTGAACGATGCCCTCCAAATCGTATTCGACTGGCTCCTCCGCGGTAATCAGCTTCGAATCGATAGTGTTGATCTTGCGCAAACAGGAGTAAAGCGTGGTGGTTTTTCCTGAGCCGGTCGGCCCGGTGGCGATGAAAATACCGTTGGGTCGCTCGATCATTTCGAGCAGAAAATTGTAGATGTACTCGGGCATGCCGAGCGCTTCGAGATCCAGATTGACGATGCTGCGATCCAGTACGCGCAACACGAGGCTTTCGCCGAATTGTGTCGGCAAGGTTGAAACTCGGAGATCAACGCTGCGTCCGGCAATCTGCTTTTGAATCCGGCCATCTTGCGGCAGCCGTCTTTCGGCAATGTTCATGTTAGCCATGACTTTCACGCGCGAAATGACTGGCAACGCGAGGTGGCGCGGCGGTGGCGACATTTCGTACAGCGCCCCATCGACGCGATAACGGATTTTGAACTCGTTTTCGAACGGCTCGAAATGAATGTCGCTGGCGCGATCCTGGATCGCCTGATAAAGAATGAGGTCGACAAAACGGATGATCGGAGTCGCGTTCGCCTCCGCTTCAACTGCTACCTCGCCGTCAGTCTCGCGTAATTGCAGAGCTTCACCGGCTTCGCCGAGCTGCTTGAGCACTTCCTCCATGCTCGTGGTATCGGTGCCGTAGTATTGCTTGATCAGCTCCTCGATTTGCTCAGGCGGCGATACGACTACCTGAATGTCTTTGCCAAGAGCGAAGCGCAGGTCCTCGGCAACGTGCAGATCAAACGGATCGACCAGCGCCACCCGCACCGCGGTTTCTCTCATGTCAATCGGCAGCGCGCCGTGCAATCGCGCGAGGCCGCTGGGAATGAGGCGTAAAATATGCGGCCCGATTTCGTGCTGGCTCAGATCGAGAAATTCAGTGCCAAGGCCATTGGCAATCGTTTCATAAAAGCTCGGCTCATCAATGAACCCGCCATCGACCATGGCCTGCGCGACGGTTTTGCCGTTCAACTCTACTTCGCTCAACACATCGTCCGCCTGCGAAGGTTGCAGCACATGCTGCTCAACAAAGAATTCGGCGAGCTGTTTTTCGGTCATGTTCTCAGCTCACATCGCCTACGGTGATTGAGATGACCTCTTCGGCAGAAGTCATACCGGCCAGCACCTTGCGCACGCCGTCCTCGCGTAATGTGCGCATGCCCAGTTCGCGCGCTCGTTGCCTCAGGATAAAGGTTGAGGTGCGCTTGTTGATCATGTGTCGCACTTCATCATCGATCACAAAGATTTCGAATATACCCATTCGGCCTTTGTAGCCGATCTGACGGCATAGCTCGCAGCCGACCGGCCTCATGACTTGTGCGTCCAGGAGCTGTCCAGCCTCAATTCCCAGCGCGCGCAACTCGGTGTCCGTGAGTTCGCCCGGTTGTTTGCAGTTGCTACACAAACGACGAACCAGCCTTTGCGCCATCACCGCGCGGACCGAGGATGCGACGAGAAAAGGTTGCACGCCGAGATCGATCAAACGCGCGACAGCCGAAGGCGCGTCATTAGTGTGCAGCGTACTGAAAACAAGATGGCCGGTGAGACTCGCGTTCGTTGCAATGCTTGCCGTCTCGAGATCGCGAATCTCCCCGATCATAATGATGTTTGGCGCCTGGCGCAGGATCGAACGCAACGCAGCCGGAAAGGTCATGCCGATTTCGTTGTTCACCTGCACCTGGTTGATGCCGGTCATCTGATATTCAATTGGTTCTTCGACGGTGATGATTTTGCGGTCCGGTTTATTGATGTAATTGAGACAACCATAAAGCGTGGTCGTCTTTCCCGAGCCGGTCGGCCCGGTCACCAAAACAATTCCGTCCGCGAGCCTCATCATACGCTCGAACGTTTCCTGATCGTCGGAGAAAAATCCAAGCTCTGGCAACCCGAGCTTTAAGCTGGCCTTATCCAGGATGCGCAAAACCATGCTCTCCCCATGATTGGTCGGTATTGTTGAGACGCGAAGGTCGATCGGCTTCTTTTTAATCCTTACTTGGATTCGGCCATCCTGCGGCAGGCGTTTTTCCGCGATGCTCATCGATCCAGTCATGATCTTGAGCCGGCTGATAATGGCTGATTGGAGACGCTTCGGGGGCGATTGCATTTCCTGCAGCACGCCATCGATCCGAAATCGGACGCGAAATTTCTTGTCCAGCGGTTCGAGGTGAATGTCGCTTGCGCCGGCGCGATGCGCCTCGATCAGCAACATCGACACGAGCCGGACGATCGGCGCGTCGGCTTCATCGATCGGGCTACCTTCCGTCCCATCGCCAATTTCAAGACCAAGATCGATGTCCTCGCCAAGTTCCTTTTGCAGCACATCCGCCGCTTCATCAGCAGTGCCGTAATATTTGATTAATGCTTCGCGAATTTTTTTCGGGCTTGTGCAAACCAGTTCCAGCTCGCGTTGCAGGAGGAAACCCAAACTGTCGATGGTATCGATGTCCAAGGGGTTGCCGACTGCGACCACGAGGCCGGTTTCACCAAACGCGACTGGGATCACTTTGAAGCGCCGCGCGTCTTCGCCTCGGATCTCATTGATAACCTGTGGCGGAATGATCATCGTGGAGATGTCGATCCAATCCATGTGCGCTTGCGCAGCGAGCGAGCGTGAGACATCCACCTCCGACAGAGCGCCGTCGTTAATCAAAACATCGAGCACGCCGGGCTCGCCGTTCAGACGCGAGCGCGCGCTATCGATTTGCTTGCGGTTGAGAACTCCTCCGTCCTGGAGAACTCCGAGCACATATTCTTCGTTGTGTTGCACCTGGGGAAAAACGCTGTGCCCAGTTTAGCGTAAACCGGTTCTATTTCCAGCGGTGGCGAGTCTTGCGCAATGAAAGCCCATCCAAACTCTCGTGCCCGAACTGCAGATCGGCCGCTTAATTCGCGCCAAAATTACTTCACGCTCGTGATCACCTCGAGTTGTTGTGCGTCGGCGGTTTGGCACATACAGATTAGAGCGATCTCGTCCAAGCGTTACGTTGCGACACTTATCGATCTTCTTCCCTGTCTTCAGCAGAGGCAAAGACGACACTTTTTCGAGCTTGCGGAGTAACGTTGGAAGCTTTTTTGACATCTAGCTCTTCTTGCGCGGCGTTCCTATTGACAGTCTATAGGTAAGCCGGTATTCTGTGATACAGAATGTCTATACGAAGAAACAGACCCACCGAATTGTTACAAGGCACTTTAGATTTACTAATTCTCAAGGCGCTCGCGCATGGCTCCCTGCACGGGCTGGCAATCGCGCATCGAATCGAGCAGATTACAAACGGCGCCTTTGAAGTGAAACCGGGTTCCCTTTTCCCGGCTTTGCACGGAATGGAAGAGGCGAGTTGGCTTGTCGCTTCATGGGGCGAATCGCAGAACGGACGCAAAGCGAAATTTTATCGACTGACAAAGACCGGCCTGCGTCAACTGGAAAAGGAAACGAGCGACTGGCGCAGAGTTTCGAGCGCGATCGCAGCCGCGCTCAGAACGGCCTAACTAATGCCAAGCTTCGTCAGTCGGATCCCGGCTCTTTGCCGAAACCTGTTCAGGCGGACAGCGGTCGAGCAGGAGCTTTCGGCCGAACTGGCGCAGGCTTTCGAGTTTCTTGTCGAAACCAAAATCCGCGACGGCACATCGACATCGGAAGCGCGACGTTTGGCTGCGATTGAATTGGGTGGCGTTGAGCAACTGAAGGAAGAAATCCGAGAGGTCAGGGCCGGCTATAATTTGGAGGCCCTGTTTCGAGACGTGCGTTTTGGCTTGCGCATGCTGCTAAAAAGGCCGGCCTTCACCGTTGTCGCAGTCGCGACGCTCGCGTTGGGTATCGGTGCAAACACCGCCATCTTTAGCCTGGTGAACGGCGCTCTCCTCCGTCCGCTTCCATTTCCGGACGCCCAACGCATCATCTACATCGAAGGCAAAAATCCTGCGGCGGGCATCACCGAGAGCAATATCTCGTTTCTCGACTTTACTGATTGGTCGCAACAAACCGATCTCTTCGCGAGCACCGCCGCCTACTGGACCGGCAACGCCCAATTTGGCGCGGATGGGGCGGAACCGGAACGCGTGCCGCGTGCCGGTGTGACGACCGGGTTCTTCTCCGTGCTCGGGATCCAGCCTGTTCTCGGGCGAACATTCGTTCCCGAAGACGACAAAGGGTGGCCGCAAACCGTGGCGATCATCAGCCACGGCTTATGGAAGCGTCGCTTCGGATCTGATCCGGCCATCGTCGGGAAACAAGTCGAGATCAGCGCACGACCCCTCACGATCATTGGCGTGATGCCGCCGGGGTTTGAATACCCGGAGCAAACCCAGGTTTGGGTGACAACCGCGGTCAATCTCAGGGACGAACCGCGCGATAACCGCGTGTGGTCGGCGATCGCGCGCCTGAATGCCGGTGTCGATCTGAAGCAGGCG
>DASXOI010000176.1:0-3574 GCA_036494375.1 Candidatus Udaeobacter sp. | reverse complement strand
GTCTCGTTTTCCGTGATCCATGCTGCGAGCGCGCTCGGTTTGTCGTCGCCGGCTCTCCTTGGGAGTACAATAGACCCACTCCAAGCATTCGATTCATTGACCATACCGGTCTTAATAAGATCGAGAACGACGAAATCGTGGCGCAATTTCCGGCCGCTGTTTTCGCCGCGTTTCACATCTGATTCGAGATTGTTCCCTAGCAGTGCGACGTTCAATGCCAATCGGCGAGCTTGCTTTGCCTCCGGAATATAGCGAGCGCTGAGTTTTCCGCCGTCGCCTAACGACAAGCGCAAGACGCCAACTTTGGTCGAACTTGCAGGGGTCACATTGCCACCGAACCAACTGCGCCATTCCTTGCCGTTGACTACAAAACCCGGCGTATAAACCGAATCGCCGCCCCAGGCCGCAGCGTAGCGTTGTTGTCTCGAAGTGAATTCGGGCTTGGCAAAGCGATCGCGCCAGCCGAGATGGTCCCAATAATCAACGTGAAACGCCACGGGAATGATCTTCTTCCACAGGTCGTGGTTTGACTTAAGTGCGCTCAGCCATTTTTCAGCTGGTGGACAACTACTGCATCCCTCCGAAGTGAAGAGTTCGATGAGCGTGCTTTGCGTCTCGCCGCTCTCAAACGTTGTAGCATGGGGCGTTGACGCTGGTTGCTGAGCCAATAAATGGAAGGTCGTTATGCCGACCCCAAGCGCAGCCAGGGCAGCAGTTGTTTTCATATTGTCGAATTTACGATAGCCGGGGTCACCGCTCTCGGCTACAGGCGCGCTCAGGCCAGTCGTCATCATTTGCGCTTGGCCCCGTCTGAGATTCATTCGCCAATGAGGTCTGCTATCGGCGGGACATGACACTGTGGTGCCGCACCTTTTGAATCTTATTGCGCTGTCATTTTTTGTCGGGATTCAAAAGCTGCTTCCGAAAATATTCTCGCCAGCTGTTTGGAAGGGAGGGTAGTTCGCTGACGCGACGCAACAGGTCCTCATTCCCCGCATCTCCGCGATAAAGATTCACAATGTCAGCGACCGGCACGTTGTGCTTATCTCTTTCAAGCCCCTCGATTGAATCCCCAGCTGCGACTTCCCCTTCTTTGAGAACGGCAAAGTAGAATCCGGTGCGACCGCTCTGCAGAAAGCGCTTCACCATGTCCGAACGGTTGAAGCGAATGCCAAGTTTAAAGCACGGCATCCGCGGCTGAGTTACCACAAATTCTGCAGAGCCGACGCGAAGCCGATCGCCAATGTGAAGGGTTTCCTCAAGCAAGCCCTCAGTTGTAAAGTTCTCGCCGAAAACGCCCCACGGAAGGTCCATGCCAGGAAGCTCCGTGCGCCAGAACGCGAAATGCTCGGATGGATAGGCGTAAACCGCTTTATGGATTCCTCCGTGCACGGTCAGGTCAGATTGTTGATCGCCTTCCAGGTTAAGTGTAGACGCTCGAACCCGGCCTGCGATGGGCCGCTTGAAAATGGAGGTGCGAACTATCTTTCCTTTCCATTCTATTTCGCGCGGAAGTCCAACGTTGACCGACAAAAGTTTCATGCTGCGATTACCGCGAGCATAGCTAACGCAAAGCTTGGAGTTACGAAAGTCAGATCACGCCGACGCAAGTCCCAGACGTAGAACTGCGGCGATCGGAATCGTCGCGATCACCGTTTGATTACCTGTGGTGGTAATTGTCTGTGCAAGCTGCTGAATGCTTCGCGATGAGCGCGACCGCCTCAAGAGGGTCATCAGTCACGCCGCTGGCGAAGCTGCAAACCGCAGCCCGTGACCAAGGCCTCGCGCGCAGGTAGCGAGATGACATGGGGCCAGCCTGACTTGATCGATGTTTCTGTTGGCCGAAATTCTGCTAAAATCGGCAATCGCAAATCACAAATCTAAAATTTTTCGCACCGTTAGCTCAATTGGCAGAGCAAGTGACTCTTAATCACTGGGTTGCAGGTTCAAGTCCTGCACGGTGCATCTTATCTCCCGCTTCGCAAAACACTTATGTCGGAAACTCGGTTGAGAACGTAGCCACGTGCGTAGCTTCTGAACGATTTCGTGCGAACGAGCAAATACGCTTCATTGCTGACTAATCACCCACTTTTCTCTACCCAGAAGCGACTTGAATCAGATGCCTGCTCGCGCACGGATCTCGCTTTTAGGCAACAGTCTCAGCCAGCCGCCTCATCTTCAATCAGCTTCTTAAAGTTTTGGAGGTAAATAGCGAGACGGCGCGAGACGGCTCCGCCGAAGCTCGAGGTCAACTTCAGGGTCACGCACGTCCTTCGCTCAGAAAGTGGAGCGAAAGAAACGACTCCCGCTGCGAAATGATCAGGCTTGTGGTGATCGGCGAGAGTACGCCAGGCGAGTCTTCGCTCCGGAACACAAAGCATTATCTCAAGTGTCGTCTCATATTGCTTTCCGTTGAAACCAAGCGACGCCACAAAATGGTTGGTGTCCAATTTTCGCACGCGTTTGATCGCAGTGATGAATTTTGGATAATCCTCAAACGCCAGCCAGCGTTCGTAGACATCGGCAACCGCCACATTGACTACGATTGATCCCTCCGCGGCGTCAATTGCCCGCGGTCTGTTTCCCTTATTTGGCATCGTTTCATTAAGCGTAGGAACGCGCGTATTCATGTTTCGAAAACGTGCGACTCCATCCGTCGGTGAAATTGAAGATCGACATGTTAAGGACGAGCATGGGGTCGTGTCTGGGTGCGCGTCGTCGAAGGGTTTTGCGCACCGTCCTCCTGAAATTGTTTTCACGTGATTTAGCTTTCATTGTGATTTCGTACTCCCAACGCTAGCGTTCCGTGCGGCCAGTCACCACGTTGCAGTGGCGGGATTTTGCAGTGCCTCTTTCGAGGGAGAAACAAAAGTGGCGATGTGACGGGCTGGGGTTATGTTTTTTTGTCACGGCGAGCTCGCTCAATTGCCACGAGATATTCTCATGAACTCCGCTTCGAAAGCGTTCGGTGAATCGGCAGCGAATTTCGGAATTAGCTGTCTGAATGAAAAGGTGATTTTCGGCGACCCGAATTCCTTTAACAAAGAGAGAAAACCCTATGAATACGACCGAAGAGAACATTAAATTTCGCGAAGAGAACAACCAACCGATGCGGTTTGCCAATGCGACGCTCGGCAAACATCGCCATGTCTGCGCGTTTTTTCACGGCGCGGAGGAGGAGTATCGTGTGCTACTTCCGTTCGTTAAGGAAGGCCTCGCGCGCGGCGAGAAGGCGTTTCACATTGTCGATCCAAAACTGCGCGACGAGCACTTACAGCGACTTTCCTCAGCCGGCGTCGACGTCCCTTCGGTGGAGAAGAATGGACAATTCGAGCTTCACCATTGGCACGAAGTTTATTTGCGCGACGGTCGTTTCGACCGGGACCGAATGCTTGCCTGCATGCAGGACGTGCTGGAGCAGAGCCAGCGCGACGGCTTCCCCCTCGCCCGCGTCATGGGCCACGCCGAATGGGCCTCAGGCGACTGGCCCGGGGTAGACGATTTCCTCGAATACGAGTGCCGGCTGAACGACATCATACCGCAACATAAGGATGCCGTAATCTGTCTTTATGAT
>DASXOI010000175.1:0-2706 GCA_036494375.1 Candidatus Udaeobacter sp. | reverse complement strand
TCCCAACGATAACTAGTGGCCGGCTTAAAATTCGCCGGTGCACCGGTGCCAGCAGGTAGACGATCGGAATCGGAGCCATCGGCGTCCACATCCATCTCCGCTTGGAGGAGAAGCGCTTTCCGATGGGTTTGCGGATGCTGAAGCTGTAGAATGGTTTGGCAATCGAAAAAATTATGACGCGATAAAAGCAGATCGAGACGGCCGAGATTCTCGCGCAGCATTCTGACTTTGGTGTCGTAAAGTTGCGCGAAAAGTGGCGAAACAGGTTCGGCCGACAACATCGACGCCAAACCGGGTAAGAGCGTTGGCAATCGGGGACTGACTTTCACCAGTTCGTCAATTGTTTTGTTCGGTGAAGGTACACGCGCCAGCAGCTTAAGATCCAGTACGTAACTCTCGGGTTGGACGCGTTCGGTCGCAGCATCTGCGCCGGGAGTTGTCTCAACCGTGGAGTGAAGTGTGATGCCGTTGTACAGTTTTGCGGTGTCCAACTTTCCCTTGATCACTGGCGCCTTGGTTGCTGTCGGTTCCGGTGTTGGCGTTGCTGATATCTCGATGGGCGCGAAACGTTGCCATCGCTCAAGCGAGATCCACCGATAGACGATCGCGGCGAAAATCGCGGCAAATAGAATCAGAACCAACCGCCGCCACGTACGAAGGCGAATTTTTCCCACGCAATTACTTTCTGACCCAGACGACGATTGCTGCAATAATCCCGATCACGCTCAGTACCGACATCAGGCCAGCAGGCATGATTCTGCCGGTGCGAAAGAATTTGGGGACGAACTGCCCAGCCAGCAAAACCGAGATGATAAGCGCAGTCGCCAAGCCGGCGACGCGGTGTTCAGGCAAGAGAAACGCCGCAACGAGCAGCAAAACCCCTGTGATTCCGCCGGCAATAATTGATGCGGTGCTACCGGCCTTAACATAGCCGATAATCCCGCCGACGATCGTGAGCAGGCCAAAAATAATAAAATAAATCTTCGCCGCTTCCATTTGGAACGTGCCATTTGTTAAGCCAACTGGACGCCGCTGTCCAGCATAGCTGTAGCCGGGATCGATGATCCCGGCAGTACACATAGCGCCTATGGCGCCGGGATCACCGATCCCGGCTACAGCGCGCGCACGCTAGCATCATTGTAAAATTCGATTTGCCGCCCGCCGAGGCGGCGAATAATGCGCCAGCCATGGTTCGTAGCAAATTCACAAAGTTCGTCTTCCGACATGTCCCGCAGAACCCGCAACTCTGCAGGCTGGGTGATCACATACTCGGAGCATATTGACAGTCTTCCACCGATCTTGGCGGCGAGAGCTGGCAAATCATTTTGCATCCGTTGGGGTCTAGTGCTTAGCCGCGCGATCGGCGCCCGAAGCTTTTTTCTTTAATGGCAGCGGTGGCGGCCGCTTGGGTTTGCGGTTCAGCCTGGCTCCTAGTGCGTTAACAGCTTTGCGGCCGGGCGAAGGGCCACGCGCGTTTGGTTTCTCCATATCGATACTGCTGATTGTAGAGACGTTTGTCCCAGTCGCATACGTATCCACATTCAAGCCACGGCACAAGCGCCATTAGACACTTGGGTTCACTGGCGCGGTGTTCTTCCCTCGCTAACTTCTGTCGATGTTTTCAGAGACGATCGAGTTACGCGGTCACATCATTGATTCGCTCATCCTACCGAAGGTGCTCGATCAAATTTTAACCCACGGGGCTTACTTTAAGATCGGCGATATCACGATTGGCCAAAAGCGTGCAGACCAAAGCTTTGCGCGCATCGAGGTCTCGGCGGAGACAGGCGAGGCGCTGGATGAATTAATTCTGAGACTGCGACAGCACGGCGCCGAAGTCGCTGAACGCGCAGACGCACAGCTAGCTCTGGCTCCGGCAGACGGCGTTTTCCCGCCCGAGTTCTATGTGATGACGAACCAGCAAACCTTCGTCTGCGTTGAGGGCAAGGAGATCGAGGTGCGGCCTACCATGATGGACACCGCAATCGCCGTTGACCGAAAAGGACGCGTCGCGCGAGCCGTTAAATTCTTCGACGTCCACAAAGGCGACGAAATCGTCATTGGCCATCAGGGTGTGCGCGTGGTGCCTGTGCAGCGCGCGACGTCGCGCACCGATATTTTTCAATTCATCAACACGATCATCGATTCTGATGAACCAAAATCGGCCATTATTCGCGAATTGGCTGAGGAACTGCGACGCGCTCGCAAGGCCAAAGGTAAAATCGCAGTTGTGGCCGGCCCCGCGATCGTGCGGACCGGCGCCGGTCAGCATTTGGTGCGCCTCATAGAGGCAGGCTATGTCGATCGACTTTTCGCCGGAAATCCGTTTGCAGGTTACGACGTGGAACGGGCGTTGTTCGGCACTTCTTTGGGCATCAGCCTCGACCTGGCGTTCGCGCGCGGCGGCCGCGAGAACGTTATGCGCGCGGTCAACGCAATTCGCCAAGTCGGCAGCGTTGCCGCAGCTGTCGGGAAAAATCTCCTGACCAGCGGGATCATGCACGCGTGCGTCCGCAACAACGTCGACGTCGTAATCACTGGCTCGATTCGGGATGAGGGATCGTTTCCCGGCGCAACGACAGACGTTATTGAGGCCCAAAAACTGTTGCGCGAAAAAGTTGCCGACGTGACGCATGCGTTGCTGCTGGCGAGCATCCGGCATTCGCTTGCGGTAGTGAGCATGCTCGGGCCCACGGTGAAAATTGT